>JAFGQQ010000455.1 GCA_016935595.1 Bacteroidales bacterium | reverse complement strand
TCAATAACATATAAAGGATCTGCATTGGTGGTTGTTCCTATACCCCTGATTCTTACAGTAACTCCGGCGCCTGGTGTTCCTGAATTGGCAACAACATGAACTCCGGCAGCTTTTCCCTGTAGCGCTTCGTTTATATTGGCGCCAGGTGTTTTAATTAAAGCTTCTTCATCTACCTTTGTTACGGCTCCCGTAAGGTCTTTTTTCTGTACAACACCATAGCCTATAACCACAACTTCATCAAGTTCTTCTGTTTCTTCGGCTAATACAACATTAATTGTTGTCTGCTCTGCAACTTGTATTTCCTGTGTTTTGTATCCGATAAATGAAAATACAAGAATAGCTGCTTTATCCGGAATATTAATTGTATAATTCCCGTCAATATCAGTAATTCCCCCGGTTGTTGTGCCTTTTATTAAAATAGATACTCCCGGTAAGGGTTCACCAGTTTCCAGGGCTGTAACTTTTCCCGTAACAGTAATGAATTCTTGTTGCTGGATAATAGTATTGACATCAGGTGTTGTATTATCCTGAGTTGTTGTCAAAACTATGTGCCTGTCAATTATCTGATAGGTAATTTCTTTGTCTTCAAATAATTGATCAAGAATTTGTTCAATCCGTGAGTCTTGAACATTGATTGATACTTTTTCATTAACATCTATTTCATTGTTATTGAAAAAGATATCAAATTCGGTTTGATTCTCAACCATAGCGAATAATTCACCAACAGTGACATTTTCTTCGCTAATTGAAATTTTGGTTGTTTGCGAGTATAAACTTGCTAAAACCTGGACAATATTAAATGCTAAAATAATAAATGAAATTAGCATGATTTTAGCAAATTTATTTTTAAATAACTGCAAAATGATTTTACATGTTTGTTTCATAAAACACATTTAATTTTAGGTTAATAATTAATTTTTAATATTATTTAATAGTTTATCAATAAAATGATATTCCATAGGCATTTAGTTTTAGTTAGTGGTTTTATATAAATATATTTTATCCTCGTTAATTGAATATTCTATTTGAGTAGTAATTTTTATTATATGCATCACCTGTTCAATCGGTTCATCATCACGAAACCTGCCCGACAATCTTATTTGTTTAATATCCTGATCTTTAAAATACACTTTAATGTCAAAAGCTCTTTCGAGTTTTTTCATAATTATATCGAGAGATTCATTCTTAAAAATGTAGTTTCCGTAAATCCATGCCTGTGATATTTTAGAATCAACCTCCTTAAAAGACATTTTATTTTCTTTGATAAGATATGTGGCTTGCTGGTTTGGTTGAAGTATTATGGAATTATCTGTTTCCTGGTTTTCTTTTGTTTGATAAACCTTTACTGAACCTTCAATAACAGTTGTTTCAATTTGATTTTCATTTGAATAGGATGATATATTAAATTTTGTTCCTAATACTTTAATCTGTAATGCATGAGAAGTATTGATAATAAAAGGTTTAGATTTATTTTCTCTAACATCAAAATAGGCCTCACCTTCTAAATATACTTCTCTTGTTTGATTATTGAAATATTTAGGATATTTAAGAAATGTGCCGGAATTAAGCCAAACAGATGTTGAATCCGGTAATAACAAGTTTATTTTCTGGCCGTTGGGAACTATAGTCTGTGCATATTCAATTTTTGGCTGTTTATAGGCATTTGTTAAATCATAAGTAATATAACCTATGGTAAAAACAATGAAAAGGAGGGCAGCAACTCGAAACAAATAAGTAAAGATTTTTTTATATTTAAAAATTTTGTTGTCTTTTTTATAAGATGATGTGTTAACGAATTTATTCCAGGCTTTTTTACTGTTAAATCGATGCGGATTGAAATAAATATTGGTTGCCTGTAATAATGTTTTTATATCATTATAAAAATTGTAATTTTCTTTAGATGCGTTTTTCCAGTTAATTACTTGTTGTATATCCCCTCCGGTTAATTCCCCGTTAAAATATTGTACGACCTTTATTTTTATATCCTTATTTCTATCCATCATTTATTTTTTTCTTTATTAATAACAATTAATAGATATTTTACCCTTACAAAATAATATTAAAAATTACAGATATTCTTTTAATTGTTCCCGTAGCTTTATTAATGCCCTGTACATTTGGGTTTCAACAGTTTTAACCGATAAGTTAAGTAATTCTGCAATTTCTTTATATTTAAGCTTTTTAAACCTGTTCAATTCAAATATTTCACGACATTGCTTTGGTAAAGAGTTAATGGCTTCGTTAATTTTGTTCTGTAATTCCAGGGCAACAATATTCGAATGAATGTCATCATTGCCAATTTGTTCCAGATCATTATTCATTTTAAATTCGTTTGTAATAGTTTGTTTATATTTTTCCTTTACACTTTTATGTCTTAAATAATTAATGCATTGATTTTGAATGGTTTTATACAGATATGATTTAATTAAAAGATTTTTATCCAGGTTTTCTCGATTTTCCCAAAGTTTATGAAATACACCCGATACAATATCTTCAGCATTCTCTTTGCTTTGTACATAATCGAAAGCAAAATAGCATAATCCAATATAGAATTTTTTAAAAATTACTTCAAAGTACTTCTCATCACCTAATTTAATGCGGCTCAATAATTCTATATTTTCACCCATTTAATTAATTATTTTGTATTGATAATGTTCTGAAGGTAATTAAACGATTAAAATTCACGTAAATTGGTGTAAATTAAATAAAAATTAACAATACTTAAAAATATAAATTCCAAATAAATTTCAATATTAAAAATTCAATGACCAAAATTGATCGTTT
>JAFGQQ010000454.1 GCA_016935595.1 Bacteroidales bacterium | reverse complement strand
GCTCCATAATTTATAACTTCTCCAATTTCAGGATTTAATGTTGCAAGTTCACCATTTACCGGGGCCTTAATTTCCAGTGCCTCCAATCGTCGCATAACATAAGTTAAATTTTTTTGCATTCTATCAACCTGAGCCTCACCAGAGGCTATCCGGGTTTTCATGGATATAGAATCCTGTTTATATTTTTCTTTAAGCAATGCCATTCTTTCAATAGCAAATTGATATTGTTCGTTTGACAACTGAAATTCTTCCTTTGAGATATGATTATTTTCGAATAGCACTTTATTGTTATTGAATTTTCTTTCTAAATCAAGAATATTATAGTGAAGATTTAATAATTCAACTTTTGAGTTTATTAGTAAATTTTCAAGATTTACCCTTGTGGTTTTTAGATCGTTTATCGCTCTTGATACCTGTGCTTCGATATTGGAAATTTCCAATAATAGATTATTATTGCTAAGTCGTAAAATTACATCTCCTTTCTTTACCTGGTTGCCTTCTTCAATTAAGATTTCTTCGACTCTGCCACCTTCAATTGCATCAAGAAAAATTGTTCGAATAGGCTGTACCGTGCCTATTACAGCTATATAATCCTGGAAATAATCACTCACAACTTCATCAATCGTAATTTTATCTTCTTCAACATTTAATTTTGATTCGTTTTTACTTAATAAAATCTTGAATATAAAAAATATGACGATTATGGCAATTATACCGGGTAATATATATTTTTTGTTAATCCAGCCTTTTTTCTCAATTATTCTATCCATATGGACTATGTTTTGCAACAATTAGAACATTTATTATGCCATTTTTGATAAATCTTTATAGAACAGCGATTTATATTAATAAAATAGACAGATTTTCAATAAAAAGTGTTCGAATATATAACAGAAAATGTTCGAAAGTGAACAATTAAAAAATATAAACTATCTTTACAAAAATTTTTAAATAGGTTTTGATAATGGAGATGCAAACTGGGAAAATATTAGCAATTGATGATAACGAAGATATTTTATTTGCTTTAAAATTACTTTTAAAGAATTATGTTGAAAAAATTGATACCCTGTCAGATCCTCAGAAAATTCCTGAGTACCTCAAAAAAGATAATTATGATGTAGTTTTGCTTGACATGAATTTTACAAAGGATGCGATTAGCGGACAAGAAGGGTTTGACTGGCTGGCTAAGATATTAGAAATTGATCCAACAGCAGTAGTGCTGTTTATTACTGCATATGGTGATGCCGAAAAAGCAGTTAAAGCAATTAAATCGGGAGCAACTGATTTCGTATTGAAACCCTGGCAGAATGAGAAATTGATTGCTACTGTTTCGGCTTCAATTAAATTGAAAAAGTCAAAGGAGGAAGCTGATAGTTTAAGAAAAAGGCAGAAAGAATTGTATTCCGCAATGGATCAGCCTTTTCACGATTTTGTCGGGGAATCGGCAGAAATGAAAGAGGTTTTCAATACTGTTAAAAAGGTAGCTGCTACTGATGCGAATGTATTAATTTTAGGTGACAACGGAACCGGGAAGGAATTAGTTGCCAGGGCCTTATACAGGAATTCTCTAAGGAAAGATGAAGTTTTTATAAGCGTTGATTTAGGATCAATTGCAGAAACACTTTTCGAAAGCGAATTGTTTGGACATGAGAAAGGAGCATTTACCGACGCAAAAGCTGAAAAAGCAGGAAGGTTTGAGATAGCTAAAGGTGGAACATTATTTTTAGATGAAATTGGAAATTTATCATTGCCACTTCAGGCTAAATTGTTAACCGTTATTGAAAGAAAAGAAATAATCAGGGTGGGTTCGAACAAACCAATTAAAATTGATGTAAGGCTAATTTGTGCTACGAATAATAATTTACACCAAATGGTTGCGGAAAATAAGTTCCGGCAAGATTTGTTATACCGTATTAATACCGTTGAAATTAATTTGCCTCCATTAAGAGAAAGAACCGGTGATATTTCTTTATTAGCCGATCATTTTTTAAAAATATATTCAAAAAAATATAAAAAAACATTCAAAGGAATAAGTTCAGATGCCTTAAAAAAACTTAACCATTATTTCTGGCCAGGAAATGTGAGAGAACTTCAGCATGCAATTGAAAGAGCAATTATATTGAGTGAATCTTCCTCACTTCAAGCTGATGATTTCATATTAACTACCCATACAGGAAAAGTTGGTGAGCTTGAACTTGAAACTTATAACCTTGAAGAAATTGAAAAAAATATAATTGAAAAGGTATTGAAACAACACCGGGGTAATATTACACAAGCTGCTTCAGATTTAGGACTGACCCGCACTTCTTTATACCGCAGAATGGAAAAATATGGTTTATAAGAATTTCAGAATAATTTGCATTGTACGAATATTGTTGTTATCAGCAACTATTTTTCTTTTCTTTTATACTTTAAAATCCAGCTTTTTAATAACACCCTTTTTAATAGGTTTTATTATACTGGTTCAGATATATTCATTTTTCAGATATGTTGACAAGACCAACAGGGAACTAGCAAGTTTTTTAGAATCAATAAGGTTTTCAGAATTTACAAGGTCTTTTCATATCGAGGAAATGGGGTCATCTTTTAGTGCACTTAGCAAAGCATTTAATGATGTAATGAAAGATTTTCAAGCTGTCAGATCCGAAAAAGAAGAACATTTTCATTATCTACAAAATATAGTGCAAAATATTGATGTTAGTATTCTTGCATACCAGAGAAATGGCCATGTCGAGATGGTTAACAAGGCATTAAAAAAGCTTTTTCAAATAAATACTTTAAGAAATGTAAATGATTTAAGTTATTTAAGTGATGAATTAGTAGTTACTTTAATTAATTTAAGACCTGGGGGTAATTATCTGGTAAAAGTGCAGGATGAAGATGATATTTTACAATTGGCTATTTATGGGACTGAATTTAAAATTAAGGATAAATCAATTATTCTGGCTACTATTAAAGATATCCAGAACGTACTTGAAGACCAGGAAACCGAAGCTTGGCAGAAATTAATAAGGGTATTGACTCACGAAATAATGAATTCTATAACTCCAATAGCATCGTTATCTTCAACTTTGGATATATCGCTGAAAAATATGATTAACCCGGATAGAAAAGAATTAAAAAATCCAGTGAATATTGAAACTGTTAAAGAAATTCAGGAAGCCCTGCAAACAATAAATAAAAGGAGTACAGGTTTATTGCATTTTGTCGATACTTACCGGAATTTAACCCGGATACCCAAGCCCAACTTCAAAATAATTAAGGTAAAAAGTATATTCAGGAATATAAGTTTATTATTTGAAGATGAGCTGAAACAAAAAAATATTAAGCTTCAAATAAAAATTGAACCGGATGAGATTGAGTTTTCAATAGACGAACAGTTATTAGAACAGGTTTTAATTAATTTAATTCAGAATGCCATGCAGGCATTAGATAATCGCTCAAATCCTGAAATTGAATTAAAAGCATTTTATAATAGAAGAGGGAGAATTACAATCCAGGTAATTGATAATGGCCAGGGAATTTTAAAGGATGTGATTGATAAAATATTTATACCTTTTTTTACTACCAAACCAAAAGGTTCGGGGATTGGACTAAGTTTGTCAAGGCAAATTATGAAACTACATGGTGGGACAATTACAGCTACATCGGAACCTGATAAAGGAACAATTTTTACATTAACTTTTTAATTCTAAATAAAAAGGATGCCATCCCTAATTAAATTTATATTTTTACCAAAATAAAAATTATTATAATAAAATAAACAAAGGGATGGCATCCTTAATTAATCCGATTCAATTTCTTTTATTATATTTTCAATTTCAGTTTCAGTGCTTTTTAATTTGTTTTTACATATTTTGAGAAGTTCGGATGCTCTTTT
>JAFGQQ010000453.1 GCA_016935595.1 Bacteroidales bacterium | reverse complement strand
TTTTGATAATTTCGAATTATTAAAATCCCTTAAAATAAATAAAATAAATTTGCCTGAGGTTTGTTTTTCAACATAGAAGACAGCCTCCTTTTTTGTTGAATAATGATAACTTTTACTTTTTTTTAATTATGTATTTTTGTTGATACTTGACAAATACATAAATTTTTGTAATTTAGTATGTTTCAATATTATATTAATTTTGCGAATAAATAATTATATAAACAAAATATTTGAACCTTAAAAACCATAAATCAATGAAAAAGTTAACCATTTTATTGTGTGCTTATTTAATTTGCACAATGGCGTATACTCAAAAATATACTGCTGAATATGGCCCTGCTTTCGAACAAATAAATAATCAATATGAAAAATTATTTCAATATGATTATTTGTGTTTATCGGTAAATGAAATTTCTATTGGAAATAAACATCCCGAATTTCTTAAAAACTCGAACAAAATACTTGCTCTTATTGAAGTATGTGCCATTAATACTTCTGAAAAATATTTAATAGGTATTTTTAACGAATTCGATACCGAATCGAAATTGGTTATTGATAAAATTCCGGTTTTAAAACAACGAAGGATAATTGGCGATCATCTGAAAATTAAAATAAAATTATTATCTATTGATAAAAAAAATCAAACTTTGCTTGAAGTAGTTGATGAATTAGGTTCGGGTATTCCTATGCCGGTTATAAACGAAAATTGTCCAAAAGCAAAATATTTTAAAGAATTGCTCAATATTCTCGAATCAAAAATTGATGGAGAAAAAATAGAATTCACAATAAAATTTAAGGTTGCTTCTGGTGAAGCAGAATTTCAGGATTTATATAAACAATATTATAATTTATTAATTGATACGAAGTATATTTTATTAGAAGACTCAAGTAAAATAAAAGGAATTGATGTAATAACTGATAACAGAAATATCAAATATGCCCAAATTAAAGATTTTGCCGATTTTAACAAGTTATCAAATGAAGAATGGATAGAAATTGGTATTAATAAATCTTCTCCTGTTTCTTTCTCTTGTAAACCATTTTTCAAATTATATAAAGATATTTTGATGGATTTTGAGGAAAGCAATCCTTGCTTTAAAAAGATAGATATAAACATTGACAATGCAATAGAATTTATTAAAACCGATGATAAAATAAGTTGTTTAGATAAGGAAGCACAGATGCATTTTATAGGAATGTTGAGATTATATGAAAAATATATCCAAGTTAGGCAAACAGAAATTGTTAAAGCAGGCAGTGAAGCTAATGTAATTCAGGTTTATTTATATTCACTTCAGGAAGATTTGCTGAAGCTGCTCAGACAGGAAAATTTCTTATCAAAAAATAATATTTCCATAATATTACCTAAATTATACGATTTAGAACAAAGTATAATTTACAATGACTGTTTAAAGGATATACTGATATATCTTGATAATAGAAGGAAAATTCAGGCATTGGAATTTGAATTGAATGATAAGTTGGACGATTTACTTAAAGAGATTAACAAGTAATATTTTTATGTGATTGGAATACAATTATTTCACCTTTTTTAAATGAAATGGTGAAATAATCTGCATTACATTCATTTAAAGTGCCTTGCCACCAGGATTTTAATTGAGAATTAATTAATGGGTACTTCAAATTTTCAGAATTAATTTTTGTTTCCGGATTAATTGAAAAGATTGATATTTGCTGCCCTGCGAAACTTTTAAATTTCGTGGTTTTATTAATAGGGGTGAATATTCCAAAATCGCTTATCATTTTTACATTAGCCTTTTTCATGTAGTTACATAGCAACGAAATATTACCTGCCGTATGATCTTCTCGTAAACCTGTTGCCCCTAAAATAATTATTTCTTTTAAATTATTTTCAACACACCAATTAACTGATTTGGTCAGGTCATTGGTTTCCTGTTCGGCAATACTAACTATTTTTGATTTGTATTTTACAATTATATCAGCAGGAATGGAATCAATATCACCTATTATTGCATAGGGTTCCCTTCCATATTCTAACAACTTTAAAGTAGCCCCATCGCAGCAAATTACTTTTTTTGCATTTTTCAATATTTTTAAAGGGATTTCATGAGAAGGGAATTTCCCGTCAGCTAAAATTATTGTTTCCATTTTTTAAATTTCTATGATCTTAATAAATTTAAATTGAAATATTATGAATAAAATATGAAATTCCAAAAACCAAAAATCAAATCCCAAATAAATTCAAATATTCAAATACAAAATTCAAAATTGTTTTGAATTTCAATATTAAGATTTATGGTTTATTTGTTATTTGGCGCTTGTGATTTGAGATTTATATTATAAAAAATATGTTTAATAATTAATCTGTCATGGTACTCGTTCTCCATTATTCCATTAATCCTTCTTTATATCTTTCTTCCATTCAAAATATCCTTTGTAACTCAACAAGCCATAAAACAAAAATAAAATAGTTGTCGGATATAAACCTTTGTAAATATATAGAATCATTGAAACAAAATTTACAAATATCCAGATAAACCAAAGTTCAATAATTTTTTTACTTAGCATCCATGTTGCCATAACACTTAATGATGTTGTTAATGCATCCCAGAATGGAACAGGCGAATCGGTATAATGTTTTAATATATAATAAATAAAAAATAGAATAACCAGATGTATGAAGAATAAAATAACACCAAGTTTCTTTGATAAATTAATGACAGGTAGCGATGAATTTTTATTTTCTGCTCCTTTTATCCAGTTGTACCAGCCGTAAATACTAATAAAAACATAGTAGAACTGCAGACTCATGTCTGCATAAAACTTGCTGGTATAGAAAATAACAATGTAAAAAACCGAGGTGATTATACCTAACGGCCATAACAATATTTTTTGTTTAATTTCGAAATACAAATATACCAGACCGGTTAAAGCTCCTATTATCTCAACCCAGTTTTTTATAATCCATTCCGACATAAAATTAAAACTTAACTTGCATCTTCAACATACAATGAATCCCTGCCTGGGGATAATAGTAAATCCAAGAATATTCAGTCCCTTGTTCATACCAGTTTCCTCCATAGGCATTATTAATATATTTTGTATTAAAGAGATTTACAACAAGCAGTTGCAAGTTTAATTCATTTGTATATTTAGGTTTAAAACTGTAATCAATCCTGAAATCATTTATAAAATATGGATCGAGTTTTCGTTCTTCGCTCGATGTATTGTCGATATATTGCTTGCCTACATATTTATTGATTAAATTAAACGTAAGCCCATTTAACGGTTTATAAGTTAGTCTGCTCGCACCCACTAATTCGGGTGAGTAAGAAATATTTGTTGTTCCCAGGTTT
>JAFGQQ010000452.1 GCA_016935595.1 Bacteroidales bacterium | reverse complement strand
CGGCACATGTTCAACGGTCCGAATTTCACATCCGTCTAGCTCAATCAACATTTTTTCTACAGCATCTTTTTGTAATAGAGTGCTCCCGTCAACATTTGATAATTTTTTATCCACATATTCCATGGCCTCTTGGGCGATGTTTTTAGTTGTTCTGGCCACTGCGCTAGGTCCGATTTCGTAATGATAATGCTCTTTAAATCTTGCTGAAGCTCGGCCAAATGATTCCTCAATACCAAAATCGGTCATCGCACGATTGACGGCTACACTGCGACCTTGATGGTAAATGTGCATATCATCGGAATAAGGGTTTTGATGCCGATATGCCTAAAAGCCACAAATAAGGCGAAGATAGCTTTATTTTACCAAAGATCATGTTATATTCGATGGTCGGATTTCTATGTATGGTTAGCCCTTCTTCTTTTTTTTAAGATTATTTGATCCCGGGTTTTTTCTAAAACCTGTTGGCATGTTTTCAGCCCAATATCTTGTATAATATCACGAACATCACCATCAATCATCGTAGCTCTCTGGGCCAATCCCTTTTCTTCTACCATGATTTTATCGGCTAATTTTTTACTGACCTCTTCGATAATCTCTTTGTAGTAGTCTTTTTCCATTTTAATCTCCATATGTTAAGGGGGTCATTGATTTCATTTTACCCTAACATATAGCAATGGAAATGTCCCGAACTTTCTGAATTACTAATCATTTTCTACAACAGTCATGATTTGCACCCAGCAGTGCATTGCTTGTAATTTTCTTGGTGGAGGAGGAAGTCAATCCAGGGCACCAGGCATAACGATATGGTTATGCCTTGTTTACTCCTGATAGTGGCTCCCTCCATACACAAAGTTGTTTTGCATTCCTAAAAAATTCCTGTCGGGTAAAGGACTGGCGCAGTATCTTTTCCAGACCCGTCTCCAGCCCCTCCCCATCAGAACCGCTCGTGAAGTTTTCCCTCAAGCGGCTCACCCAATGAGATTCTTCGAAAGGGTTATGTGTCCTGTGAGCAGTGGCTTCAGCTTTCACGTGTATGCCTCAACCGATTTGAGTGGATATATTTTCCATCCCCAATACAGTTTAAGCACACCATAAATATACTCGTTACTCCACCTTCGCCAGCCCATACTGCGCTTCTTACGCCGCCTCCTTCGTGACAGCAGTGTTCGAATTTTCATCTCAAGATAATCTCGGACCTCACTAAAGGCCCGGTTTGAGTTCCCAACTCGAAAGTAGTTTACCCATCCTTCAAGGACTTCGTTGATTTTGAAGATAATATCCTTTGTATAGTGTCTGTGTTTCGTTTATCACGGTCTGTCTAATCGTAGGGACCTTCACTCTGCGGGAATTAGCCGCTTCATCGCTAAACCATTGCGGTTATACCGATCCCTATCCCTCGCATCGGCGTCTTCTAACCACCCTTCTTTTGAGTTGGATGGCTATACTCGGCTACTATTCCATTGATCTGGAATGCTTCACCAAGGACCTTTGGGGCTTTCCGATGCTCGCCTGGTTACTCCATCATCCTTGTCCAGCTCGATGCTGTCTGCGACCCCGGGGAGTCGGCCTGCACGTGTCATTTTGATGCAAACCGTGTTGCCTGCGGCCTACGTTGACCGGATCGGCACTCTCCAAAATAAACCCTTCTCGGGGCTATGTGTCAGATTCAGGGCATACACCCTTCACCTCGCTGAACTCGCATTCTCCTCAAAACTTTCCGAGGGGTTACTACCAGGCGGTTGACCAGACCTTACCCGGGAGGGCCTTGTCCCTCTGAATGATGAACCAGAGCCAGGTTCGAACCAACATTAGGGTTTATTCAGCTTTGTCCCGAACTTTTTTTCGAAAACTCAAGTTCATTAGACTTTTTTAAAAAAATTTTCGTGCGTACATAAAAGGGACGTAACAGGGATTTCATTTTCAATAAAAAACAAACGAATATTCCTTTAAATGTTTTATTAAAAAAATAATACAAAAAAATATTATGTTTCTTCGGTTTCCATGATTTAAGCCAAGAAGCATCTGTAATGAAATTCACAACATCTATATTGCAGTCTTCTCCATATCTTTCTAAGGTGTTTGCCATAAGCATATTTCCCGGAGAAAGATGTGCAAAAGACTCATCATAACCAATTTTAAGAAGGTATGCTGTGCCATTACATAACAAACAAAAAAGAGCCGCTATTGGAATGCTATTTATCCGTAACAAACTAATTTCACATTTTTTTAAGGGCGCAAGTCCATCTATTAGGCTCTCGTAAAATGCTGTTATTTCAGGATGAAACTTTATCGCTGTCTTTGTACCGCATTCACCTTTCCAGCCAGAAGATTCAACATTAAGGAAGAAATTAAAATAATCGATCAAGACGCGATGATCAGTGGTAGATTCAAACAAAATTTCACCTGCTTTATTTAGTTTATTTTTACTTTTTTTTAAATTGTTACGAAAATTTTTAGAAATACTCCTTAAAAAATCATCATAAGGTTGTACTAATAAGTAATCACTGTATCCAACTTTTTGAAAAATCTCATTTATAAAAAGACTTTTTTTATTTAAAATACCTCCAAGAACACTTTCATCAGTAAAATTATTCAACGCCAAAACATCCCATGAATATTTAAAAGATTGTTTTAAGTATTTTATGAAAAGGGGCAAAGTGTTTTTAGCTGTATCTATGTTTGAACAAATAATATCATTGAAAGGAACATGTGAATGAAATGGTGATTCAGCAATATTTAATTTTACTCCATAAATTTTTCTTTCCGTCAATTGGAGGGGTAATATAGATTTCAAATTATTATTCTTGTAAGCGCATAAGAAAAAAAATATAGTTTTGTCTTTAATCAAATTAGAATAATAAGATATATTCCATTCCCATAAGTGATTAAAACTAAGAAAATTTGATTTAATTGTCAAATTCTTCCATTCTTCTTTCAAATTTAACAATCCAGTCAAACCATAAACTTGTCTAATTTCAAACATCTGATACCTTATTTTCAATATCTCATTTTAAATAGGATCTGTTTAATATTTTGTGCAATATATCTTAATTTTTTATCATCAAGATCCTCGTGCATTGGAATAAATAAAAGCTGATTACTTAATTGGTCATCAGGCATGATATAATTTTTTTTGCATAAATGCTGATAAAGTTTCTCACCAAATGTAAAATGAGAAATCTTTTTTATTTTTAATTCACGGATAAAATCTTTTTTATTATTTATTAATATTGGAAACCCCAAAACGCATGTTGATTTTTCCGATGTGATAAATTCGGGTGGTTTTATATCAATATTATCGTAAATTTCTGAGTAGAGGAATTTAAATGCCTGTATTCTTTTCCTATAAATACCTTTAAAATCTGAGTACTTTAATAGAATTGAAGAAAATATAGAATATTGAGCATTGAGAAGATTCATATCAAATTCTACAAAGGAGTTTCGTTTTTCTGATTCTTTGGCCTCCATTTGAATATCGGTTGAAATGGAAAATGCTTTATTGAGTTTTTTATAAATTGAAAAATAACAATTTCTTATACAATTACACCTTGAATTATTTAACTGCTGTTCAAAAGCATTCTTAATAATTTTTAGTTCTTTTAATAATGATAGCTTTTTCAATTTATTGGGCATTGATATTTCTGAATTATTAATACGTAAAAAAGCCCCATCTATTATCGGCAGAAACTTCCTCGGTGAAAAAATGCTTATATCCCCTATCGAGCCCGCCTTGTCATCAATAAAGGGAACTATATGTGCACAGTCTTCAATGCAGAAAATATTCTTGCTCGTTAAAAAATCCTTAATTTTTTTTGTTTCTTTTTGAAATAAGCCAAAATAATGAACTATAAAAATAACCTTGGTTTCGTCTGTTATTTTATCCTTTATATCTTCGACTGTTGTTATTAAATCTTTGCGAATTCTGTAAAAATTTATTTTACAGCCATAACACAAAACTGGTTCCACCATTGAAAGGCAATGATAAGAAGGTAATAATACCTCATCATTACTTTTTATATTGAGGCAATTAAGCGCTTTATGAAAAGCATACCGCCCTTGAAACAGTGGATAAGTATTCTTAAAAAAATAATTACGTTTAAAAGATAATAGGTTAGTCGGTATAATAATTTCAGGTTGTTTTTTTATATGACTCATTTATCTCTGAATATTTTATTTATATATATTAAAAATTTTGAAAATAATTTTTTATTATATATCAAATAATGATTATGTTCTCTAAAATCACTAGTGAAATCTTTTTTCCACTCTTCATCCTCGCCACAAAAATCAAATTCATTGAATTTATTTTCAAAACAATATTGAAGCAAACTTAATCGTAAAACAATTCCCGGTGATAATTTTTTAAACTTATCAATATATGATGTTTTTAAAGAATAATACTTGTTTCTATCTATTAATCCCATGCTGTATGAAATTGGATCATTATTAAAAAAAAGGATAAAAAAAACGAAATTATTATTAAATTTCTTTAATAAGGACTTATAAAAAGCTTGTTGATGTTCCTTATCAATTATTGAAGAACCATTTTTGTGTTTCCAACTGTTTCTTTCAATTAAAGAAATTATATTTAAAATCATTTCATTATCATAAATCCGCTTTATTTCGACAGCCCCTTCCCTGTTGATTTTATTTTGCTTGCGCTTAAAATTACTTTTAACTTTTTTATTTAGCGATTTTAGATATTCATCCCAGGAATATGAATATTTCTTAATATTTATAAAAGGTGATAATGATCCTATTGAAATGAGATATTTATAATTTCTACTATAAAAATATTTTTTAAGCGCCTGGTCAGTAGTACCTCCAACTACCACGGAACCGAATTCCATAACATCCCATTTCCGTAGTTTTTTATTTTTTTTTAATTGGTTAAAAAATATATCCAATACTTCCCCATTCTCATTTTTTCTGTCAAGAAGCAGATCATTATGAAGATTTGATAGATCAGATAAACAACAAATTGCATCAATTGGAATTTTTTTTATTGTTTTTCTTCTCAAGACAATTGGCATAACACAAAGCAGCGTACCATTATTTTCAATACTAAAAACATTTATATCCTTATTTTTCAAATGACTTTCCCAAATAGTTGCAGACCAGTCATATGAAACAGATATATCTAAATTGTTCTGTTTTACTAAAAAATCCCATTTTGTTTTTATTTCAGAAGTCTCTTCAAAACTTTTTATAACTTTTATTTGAATCAACTATTATTCTCCCATTTAAAGTATGGATAAAATATTTTGAAACTTTGGTCAGTAATGTCCGGTTAGGTTTTTGCATCTGACCGAATGTGTTCTTGTTCTTTGAAAAAATACGAATCTGCAGAACTGCCGGAATCG
>JAFGQQ010000451.1 GCA_016935595.1 Bacteroidales bacterium | reverse complement strand
GGCTTTTAAAGATGGATCAGCAACAAGCTGAGTTATACCAAATAGTCAATAGATATTTTTAAGGTGCCTCAACGCTGAAAACAAGAGGGCTCTATTTCAGAATTTGAATATTCTCCACTTCAAAAATGAATGTAGAGTATGAAGGCACTTCTGTTCCTATATATTCTTTTTTATATGCACGGCTTGAAGGAATAATAATTACGCTCTTTCCATTTTCTTTCATTTGCGTTAAACCTTCAAATAATGCTCTGTTAAGAATCGTATCATTATAAAAATATAATGAGTCATATACCAGCTTAAATGTTTTTTTATCTGACTCACTAGAAAAAAGAATAGATTCATCGAGCAATTTACATTTATAATTCATCATAATTGTATCGTCTATTTCAATATCATTTCCTGTACCGGCTATAATCTCAATAAAGCAATAACCATTAGTATCAGGTTGGGCATTATATCCGTTATCCTGAATATACTGATTAATTCTGTTTATCTCCCAGACTTTAGGCGTATCAATTATTTCATTTAATTGAATTCTGAAGAGGTAAGTATTATAATTATTAAATGTTGAATTTGGGGAATAATAGGCCATTTTAAAAGGAATAATAAATGTTGATGTTCCACCTTCAGCCATTAGCTGCATTCCTTCATCAATTCCTTTGATAACTTGTCTGGAGCCAACAACAAATGTGAAGTTAAAGTTGGTGAAATTTTCCGCAAGTATTTCATCAATTGTACAGCCGCAAAAATTGATTGATATAAAATCATTAACCTTAACAGTATCTCCAGTTCCTAAAGTATCAATAATATAATAAATTCCATTTTCTGTAACCGAGTCAATATGAAGATTAGCAATAAACTCATTAATTCTAATTATTTCATCGTCTTCTGCTTTATCAACTTCATTCCGACAAGACAAGCAAATAGCGATTAATATGATTGTAAATAATGGAAGTGTTTTAAACATTACAATTTTGCTCTAACCTGGACTAATTCTAATTCAAAAATAATGGATGTAAATGGAGGAATTATTCCGGTACTTGATCCTCCCTCGCCAAAACCAATACTGGAAGGAATAATAACTAAAGCTTTTGCCCCGCTATTCATCAATCCAATGGCTTCTTCCAATCCTTCAATTACCTGCCACTGCTGGCCATATACAAATTCAAATGCTTCATTTCGTTTTTTTGTAGAATCAAAAAATTTACCATTTAAAAACTTTCCTTCATAATGAACAAGAACTGTATCGCCAACTTTAACTGTTTCGCCACGCCCCTTTTTAACAGGAATAAAATATAAACCAGATTTTGTCGGAGCAACAGTTATTTCCTCTTCGTCAATAAAATGTTTTAAAACGATTTTTTCATACTCACCAAAATCCTCTATCCATCGTAAAAATGCTTCCTTTTCCTTTTCATATTCTTTCCGGGTCTGAATTTCAAGCATATGAATATCAATTTTCATATCAGAATTTTCAGGTATAAAGGAGGGTAAATGAGTGCCTAAGGTATTTGCAAAAAAGTTATCTGCTGAAATAATAAAACTGGCGCTGTCTCCCGGAGACATCATCAAAAAACAATCATCAATTGAACCAGAATAAGAAGGTTTGGACAATTGAAACTTTCTTTTTCCTGAAAAAAAAAGGGAATCTTCCAGTGTACGATAGGAAACAACAACAGTAATATAATCTCCCGGAGCAGGTTTTTTATTACTTTCACCAAATGTAATCAGCTTATAATGCATCCCCCTTTTCTTTGACGAATAACCACTATAAGGGGATTTACTGCAAGAAGTAACCACAAAAATAAAAGCAATAAAATAAAGAAGTTTATTCATATCCTTCTTCTGTTTTAATTAATTCGAGGTCGTAAACAACAACCGCGCGAGGGGGAATTTTTTTATTATCCCCGGTTAATCCATGAGCAAGGTGCGGTGGTAAAATAAATTTTGCCCTGTCGCCTTCTTTCAGTAACAATATACCTTCTTCAATCCCCGATTCAATGCCGCCTTTACCAATAATAAAAGAATATGGCGCTAAGGAGTCTGATTTATAACAAACAGTCCCATCCAATAAACCGGTTTCATAATTAATGAATGCCATGTGGCCTGATTTTGCTGGTTTTCCGTTTCCTTTCCTGTATATCATATAGTATAACCCGCTTTCGGTTGTTTCCATCTTCCATTTCCTGCGTTCAATATAATTTTGAATAGCTTCTGCATCTTTCCTTACAAGAAATTTGTTAATATTTTCCAATGATTTGCTATCATTGATAATATTATTCTTATTTTCACTTTTTTCTCTGCTTGTACAAGAATACAAAATAAAAACTAATATTGAAAATAACAAGGTAATATTTAGCAGTTTAATCATTAAAATAAGTTTTTTTATCCAGATAGTTCATTTTTATAAGAAGACAATAAATCGGTAAATTTTTTTACTGTATTATTTAAACTTTCAAAAGATTTTCCTCCGGAAGCATTATTATGCCCGCCACCATTAAAATGTTTTTTAGCAAATTCGTTTACTTTGAAATTGTTTTTTGAACGAAAAGATATTTTAATTTCATCTGGACGTTCGATAAATAATGCAGAAAACTTAACATTTTTAATCGAAAGCGGATAATTCACAAAATTTTCAGTGTCTCCGGGTATATGGTTAAATTCTTTTAATTCATTCTGAGTTAAAGAAATATATGCTGTGTTAAATTCGGGAATGTAAGTCATTTTCTTTTCCAAAGAGTAGCCTAATAGCCTTAACCTGTGAAATGAAAACAAATCATAGGTATTAATATTAATTTCCGGAATATTGATATTTTTTTCAACCAATTCGCTAAGAATCTCAAATGTTCTTTTCGAAATATTATGCCGGAAATTAACAGTATCTGTCATGATTCCGGTATATATGCATGTAGCAATTTCAGTATCAATTAATTTTTTAAACGAAGAATTATAAATAATTTCGTATACAATTTCAGCGCACGAACTAACTGAAACATCACTGAATGTGATATCAGCAAAATTTTTTGGATCGGGGTGATGGTCAATTAATATTTTTTTGCAAGAATGGTTCTCAATTAATTTGCCAATATTGTTCACGCGTTCCAACGAATTAAAATCTACTGCAATAATCAGCTTACACATTTTTAAAACCTGTTCGCATTTATAATTATCAGAATTGTAAATAATAATTTCTTTTCCTCCTTTCATCCACGATAAATAATGAGGTACCTGGTCTGGTATAATAACATCAACATTTTTGCCTAATTTTTTCAGAAGGAGGTATAGTGCTAATGATGAACCGATTGCATCGCCATCGGGATTATAATGTGAGATAATCAGAACAGGGTCTTTTTTATTTATCTCATCAATAATATCCGTAATAATATCTTTTTTCTCTTTAGCCAAAAGCATTTATAATTTAAGCCAAATATAAAAATTAATACTAAAAATAGGATAATGTAAGATATTTTATATTTTAGCAAACTTATGAACAATTAAAATTAGTATTTATGGCTTTAAATTATACTTTTACGATTATTAAACCCG
>JAFGQQ010000450.1 GCA_016935595.1 Bacteroidales bacterium | reverse complement strand
CTCATGGAATTATTGAATTGATTCTTGAAATTCAACAAAACTATAAAACCTCCTCAATTATTGTAACTCATGATATGAAATGTGCAGAGACTACATCAACCAGAATGAAAATATTATATAATGGAGAATTTATTGTTGAAGGAAATTACAATGAATTATCAAAAAAAAGAGATAAGCTTATTAAAGAATATTTTAATTAACAATTAATCTTATTAACTTGAGTTAAATTTTTCAGGATGATAAATCCTTTTAAAAATATTAAGATTAAACCAGATAACTATAGGCTAGGATTATTTATTGTATCCTCTCTTGTTTTATTTATTTTAGCGATATATTTGATCGGGAGGGAACAGAAATTATTTAAATCCACCTTAAAAGTAACAACGGTTTTTAGAGATGTAAAAGGATTAAAAGGAGGGAATAATGTACGTTTTTCGGGAATAAATGTTGGAACTGTTAGTACGCTTACTATTTTAACTGATACTACAGTTCAGGTTGAACTTTCAATTGAAAAGAATATTGTTGAATTTATAAAAAAAGACTGCCGGGCAACTATAGTCCCTGAAGGATTACTTGGAAATAAAATTATTGTTATTTTACCGGGGAGTGCAAGTGAAAAGCATGTAAGGCAGGGAGATGTTCTGCCATCTATTGAGCCTGTTGAGATTGACGATATTTTGAAAGAAATAAAGAGTTCTAGTGGGAAAATTTCTATAATAGCTGATAATTTAGTTAGTATTACCAATAAAATTGATAGGGGCGAAGGTGTATTTGGGAAAATATTCACCGACACAACCATTACCCGGAATTTAGACAAAACCAGTATAAATGTGGCTTTAATTAGTAATAATCTAAATGAAATCTCAGATAAAATGAGCAAGGGACAAGGTCTTGTAGGTAAATTGTTGGTCGATTCAGCATTTTCGGATGACTTAGATATTACAGCTGAAAATATTAGACGTATTTCAAATAATTTTGAAGAAATCACTCATAAGTTAAATGAAGGGGAAGGAGTTATAGGTAAACTATTCTCAGATACGGTTATGACCAGGAACTTATTAACAGCTAGTAATAATATTAACGAGGCTTCGCGAAATTTAGAAACTATGACAAATAAATTGAATGAATTAATTGATATTATTAATGAGGGGAATGGCCTAATCAATAAATTACTGGTTGATGAATCATTTGCTGATAGTCTTGATATTATTTTAAATCAATTAAGTAAAGGTATTATTGATGTATCGGAGGCATCGGATGCTGTAAAAAGAAGCGGCTTAATTCGAATGTTTTCACCAAAAGATAAAAAGAAATAATTTCAAATCCTCATCTATTCCGATTTGTATTCAATTCCTTCAATTGTAAAAGGTAAATTGCCAAATAAGATTGCAAAATCCTCACCCGCTTCACCCATTTCATCATCATCAACAATATATTGCCAAATAATCTCAACCTGATTGCCATTACTATGAGCTTTTTTAAAAATTTGGAAAATCTCAAAAAGCATTTTTGATGAGGCGGAGTTAAAATAAATAAGTCTTATTCTAAGGGAAGTTTTACTATTTGGTGATCTGAAATATTCTTTAAACCAGTCGATTATTGGAGCATAAAACTCTTTAACATCTTCAGGCAAAGATACTCCTGAAATTGAAAATACATTTTGTTTTTTATCCAGTATTATTTCAGGGGTTTCTTTAGTATGTTTAAGATGGATTGGTCTCATTTATAACTTTTATAATTTATTAACAAATATACTTATGCTATATTTGAAATCAAAGAAATATTTAAACGAATGATTGTATTTTAATTTTTATCTTTATAAATCAACACAATAAATATATAATAAATTAATGAAATGCAGAAAAAATTGTGGCGCATGTTGTATAATATCGTCCATTTCTTCACCAATACCTGGAATGCCAGAAGGGAAACCAGCTGGAGTGAGATGTATTCATTTAACAGATGATTTGAAATGTAATATTTATGGCTCACCGGATAGACCTAAAGTTTGTACAAATTTTAAACCCGAGTTATTAATTTGCGGGAATTCAAGGGAGGAAGCAATTGAAAGACTGGCTAAATTGGAAGATTTGGATGTTAGTAAGATAATTAAACATTTAAAATAATAAGAATTGCTCCCCCAATCATAATTAAAGCGCCAATAATTTTGAATATTGCATGTTTTTCTTTAAAGAATAATATTCCAAAAAGCACACTAAGGAAAAGATAGATTAGAGTTAGAGCTTTAACATATATGACATTAGCTTTAACTTGGTGCGCTGATTCAACGGCTAACATTTGTAAAAGAAATGCGGCTATTCCAAGAAAACCCTGAATTGCAAAAGAAACCACATTTGATTTTAATTCATAATAGTATCTGGGCAATTTTTTTTTATTGAGAAAAATAAATGAAAATATTATCATTGAAACAAAATGCCAGATGAATGTATAAATGAAACCGCTATTATGAGCTTCTGAAATTGCAATTCGGTCTAAAGTTGTTGTAATACCAAAAATTACTGCTACACCAAAAAATAATAGCGAACCTTTATTTTTTATAAGGTTTTGTAAATATGCTTTATAATGTTGTTTTGCTTTACCTTGAATTATAATCCCTCCTAATGACAGGAGAAATATGCCTGGTAAAGTATATATGGTAGGGAGTTCGTTAAAAAATATATAAACCGGCAAAATCATAATTAATGGTATAAATGCAATAAATGGCACTGATGATGACAGCTCGTATTTTTGAATTGCAGTAAGTTGCATAATGGAAGCTATAGCTGTAAAAAAAGCCGTAATTATTGTAATTGTCCAGAAAAGACTTGATGAAATAAACGTGAAATTGAAGAAAAGTAATAGAGGAATTAAAAACAAGAAACCAAAAAATCTGTAAGCAAAAGCCATTAAATAGGTATCAACATTCGATAAGTATTTTTTAATAATTACATACCGCAGTGAAAAGAATAAAGAAGCAATTATACTAAACCAAATCCATTTCATTGTTTATGTATATAAACAAAAAATCCGGGAATTTCCCGGATTTTTTATATTATTGTTTAAATTATGTTATTCAATTTCAACTAAAACAGCACCTTTTTCAACCGAATCGTTTTGTTTAACATTTATTCTTGAAACTTTACCGCTTACATGAGATAATATCTCATTTTGCATTTTCATAGCTTCAAGGATAAATATTGGGTCACCTTCTTTTATGTCTGTATTTTCCTCAGCAAGAACTTCAATTATTTTGCCTGGCATTGGAGCTGATATTGATTGAATTTTTGATTTTTCTTGATTTTTCTCTAAGTATTTTTTTCTTTTATATGAGTTTGGAGTTTCAATAGAAAAATTATAACTAACACCATTCATTAAAACAGAATATTTGTTTTGGTTTTTTTCAAGTATTTCCCCGGTATATTTTTTATTCTTCCATTTAAGGAAAAACAGCTCTCCATCTTTGATTATTTCAATATCAGCAGATTGTTTATTAATTTTTATTCCTTTTTCTGGATGAAATGAAATTTCATATTTTTTCTTCCCTCTTCCGTAAGCAATGTATTTCAATGCTTGGCCTTTCTCACTGTTTGACATATTCATTTTCATAGATTTATGTTTTTAGGTTAAATGTTTTTTAAACGTTTATTGAGCAACCATGGTGTAAGGTTTTTACCTTTTTCATAATCAACCACGGTTTCCTCCTCTGTTTGGACATCCATCAAGTAATCGAATGTTGCCAGGAATGCTGCCATTTCTTCCTCGCCAGGTTCCTGGTGATATAATTGCTTCATTTCGGTTTGAATAAAAGAAGTATTAAATTCACCATTAATAAATGCTTTAGTGTTAACTACAGCTTTATGGAAAGGAATAGTAGTCTTAATTCCCTGGATTTTAATTCGATGCAGGGCTGACAGGGAGTGTGAAATAGCTTTTTCCCTTGTAGGCCCTGAGACAATTAATTTAGCTATCATTGAGTCAAAATAAGGTGTAATTGCCGAACCATCCTGAACGCCAGTATCTATCCTCGAATATTTTCCATTGGGAAAACAGAAACGTTCAATTATTCCCTGGTTCGGTGTAAAGCCAGCCTGTACATCTTCAGCATTAATACGGTATTCAATAGCCCAACCTTTTAACTTGATATCTTTTTGTTCAAACGGAAGTTTTTCTCCTTCTGCAATTTTAATTTGTAATTCAATAAGGTCAAAACCTGTAACTACCTCAGTAACTGGGTGTTCAACCTGAATACGTGTGTTCATTTCCATAAAATAGAAATTCTTTTCAGAATCGAGTAAAAATTCAACTGTACCGGCACTTGAATAATTTACAGCATTAGCAATTCTTATTGCTGCATCGCCCATTTTTTGTCTCAGTTTTTTATCTAAGGCTGCAGACGGGCATTCTTCAATTAATTTTTGATGCTTGCGTTGAATGGAGCATTCTCTTTCGCCTAAATGAACCACGTTTCCGTGTTGATCTGCAATAATTTGAAATTCAATATGTCTTGGATTTTTTACATATTTTTCAATAAACACCGATGAATCATTAAAAGCTTTTTCTGCTTCAGTGGTAGCCAGTTTATACATTTTTTCCATATCCTTTTGTTTCTCAACAATTCGCATACCTCTTCCACCTCCACCTGCTGCTGCTTTTAATATAACAGGATAACCAATTTTTCTTGCATATACCATCGCTCTTTTTGCTGAACTTACATTTCCGTCACTTCCTTCAACTAATGGAACATTATGATTTATAGCAATTTGTTTGGCAATTGTTTTATTACCCATTTTGTAAATAGCATCGGGTGATGGCCCCAGATATATGATTTTTTCTTGCTGACAGCGTTGCGCAAAATATGGGCTTTCGGCGAGGAAACCATATCCCGGATGTATTGCATCGACTTTATTTTCTATTGCAGCATATATTATTCTTTCAATATCTAAAAATTCAGGAATTTCTTG
>JAFGQQ010000449.1 GCA_016935595.1 Bacteroidales bacterium | reverse complement strand
TTCTGGATTTTCAACAAAATCTGGTATCTCAATACCAGAGGTATCATCAGGTTCTTCATCCCCTCGTTTATGACCGGATAACCTGGCTGCTTCTCTAAGGAAAATTTCTTTAGACACTTCAGTATAGCGCGAATAATATTGATAAAGATTATCGCGTTCACAGCCAAGTCCAAAGTAAACTCTTTCTCCCGCTGGTATATCAATTGATCCGGTATAAAATTCATCTCCATCTTCAAAACGAACCCAAATTGGTCTTCCTTCAGCTGCCGTTGCCATAACTGTTCCGTTTCCAACATCCCCCGGATTCATAATATTATGTGAACCATACCACCAGGCAATATTTTCGGTAATTACCAGATCATCAAATAATTCTTCCAGATCATCAAATACTTCATCATCTGGGTCCTCAATTGTAGCATATACAAGTGCGGAATCTTCTATGGTAGTATTAGCGTAAATATCCTCAGAATTAAACCAATTCATCCTGCTGCTTCGTAACGCCCACTGGTTAGAAGTCATAATAGGAGGATAAAGACCATTCCATAATTCTTTATCAGGAGAATCAAAACTTAAACTGGGGACACGTCGGCCAATAATTATTATATCTGCCTCATTGAGTATATCGATTGCAGACTGACCCTTAGTTGAAAGAGCCGCATCTCCGTCATTAGTATGAAATATCTCCACCTCATAACCATCTTCCAAAAATATATCCATAGTAACCTGTTCGGCTAAAATGTCGGGATTTACTATACCATCGGGAGAAAGAATTTGTTTTTGAGTTGTGTCAATAACCATTATAAGTTTAGTCTGTGCGGAAATAGGACCTGAAAATAACAGTACCAAAATGAATAAAAAGGTAATTTTCTTAATGTAAATAGTTTTTTTCATAGTTCATTGTTTTAAATTAGAAAATATTTTAATGAATTTAATAATAAAAATATTTAAAAGGTGCAAGATAGCTATTTAACAAAACCTAGATTATAACATTTTCGTCAATCGCTGTAATAATATCTTCAACTATCTAACTTCTAAAGCATTATTGGTATTATTTAATATTAACAGTTCATATAAAAATGGAATAGAGTTAAACTCAGGAAGTGGATAGATGTGGAACCGGTTTTCGTAGACGAGCTAGAAAGCTTTTCTAAGTTTATGTATTACAATTAGTTTATCCTTTATTAACCAAAAATATCTTAATAGAATATATAACAATTATATTTTTAAGTAAGAGACTTTATATTTTTTTTATAATATACTTTAGGCTCTTTACTTACTGATTTAAATATTCCGAAGGAGGTTTACCATAATATTCTCTAAAGCTTTTTGCAAAATAGGATGGCGATGTGAATCCTGTTATGTAGGATATTTCAGCCAAATTATATTTTTTCGAATCCATCAATTTTAACGCCTCTTTCAAACGTACAATTCTTATAAACTCTATTATGGTATTCCCAGTCAAGGCTTTAATCTTTCTGTATATGTTGCTATGACTCATTTTAAGATAATGAGCCAAATTCTCAATACTAAGCCTACTATCCGTAATATTCGATAAAATGTAATCTATGGTCTTTTGTAAAAATATCTGATCAATTTCATTGTTTGCTATTTTTTTTGGCATAATATAAACATCCTGGCTAAATTGGGCATAGAGTTCTCTCCTGGATTGAATTAAGTTAAATGCTTGCCTGAATAGCAGTTTTAGGTTAAATGGTTTTGTAATATATGCATCTGCACCAATATCAATACCTTCAATTTGTTCATTGACTGTTGATTTAGCGGTAAGTAATATAAAGGGAATATGGCTAGTTCTAATATCAGATTTAATATCCTTGCATAATTCAATCCCACTCTTATTAGGCATTAATATGTCACTGATTATTAGATCAGGAGTATCTTTTAAAGCTATATCCAGACCTTCATCCCCATCAGAGGCAAGCAATATACTGAACACCCTTCCTAGTTCTCTTTGAAGATATAATCTGAGATCATTATTGTCTTCAACAATTAACACTCTGGATTTTTGCTCTTTAATATCCTCTTCATCTTCTGCATCTGATATCTTTTCATTTACTTCTAAAGCCTCATAATCATCTAAAAATAATTCACGTTCAAGAATATTAGCTGGTTCCATCACTATATCTTCCGGTTTGTAGGCAGTTTTATCAATTGGTATCTCAAAAGAAAATATCGTTTCAAGATTCGGTTTGCTAGCCACCCTTATCTTTCCGTTATGCATTTCAACAAGCCCCTTTGTTAAAGTTAAGCCAATTCCAGTTCCATACTTTTTAAGCTTTCTTCCAGAAGATGTCTGATAGAATTTATCAAAAACGAAAGGTATCTCATCAGGTTGTATACCTATTCCTGAATCGATAACACTTACTTCAAGAATTCGAGAATTAAATTCACCACTGGTTAATGACTGGGGATATTGATCCTGCTCAGTAAAAAAATTTTTACATTTCACTTCTATTCTTATTGATCCGTTCTTCGGAGTATATTTCCTGGCGTTAGCTAAGAGATTTATTAAAATAGTTGTTAGTTTTTCGGTATCAAACCAACCGATAAGATCAGTTTCGGTTGTATCAATAGAAAATTTAATATTTTGTCTTTTGAAATATACTTTAAAATATTCGGAAACAGCTTTTATGCAATCAAGTATATCTCCCTCTTGAATTTTCAGTGATATTCCACCTTCTTCAAGTTTTCTAAGATCAATTAAATTGTTTGTTAAAGAATGTAATCTATTTGCGTTTTTTTGGATAATTAATAGTTGTTCCTTAATTTTTGATTGTGTTGAATTTATTAATGATTCAAGTGGTCCAATAATTAAACTTAATGGAGTTCGGAACTCATGAGAGATATTGGTAAAAAATTGCATATTCTTTTCATTAAGTTCATGTTCTTTTTCTTTGGCTAATTTTTCGAGTTCTAATTGGTTACGAATGCGGATTCCTCCTTGCCAGTCTTTAAATACAATTAAAATTATAGACGATATTATGAACGTGTATAGTATATATGCCCACCATGTTTTCCAATAAGGTGGTTTAATAATTATTTTTAAGGAAGTGGGTTTTTCATTCCAAAGGCCATCATTATTTGAACCTTTTACTTTAAAGGTATATTTACCAGGATTTACCTTCGTATAATTGGCTGTTGTTTTCGTTCCGATGTAATTCCAGTCATCATCATAACCTTCAAGCATGTATGCAAACTGATTTTGACCTGGTCGTGTATAGTTTAAAGCGACAAAATCAATCGAAAATGAAGTTTGCTTGTAGTTTAAGATCAATGTATCGGTTTCATTGAGCTGTTTATTAAGGGGAGCGGTTTTTGTTGTGATGTCAACCGGGGTGTTGTTTATTTTCAATCCTGTTAGCATTATATTAGGTATGTGGGGATTTGTTTTTATTTGTTCAGGATGTATCAGGTTAAATCCTTTCTCACTTCCAAAAAGTAATGCCCCATTTTTTGCTTTTAAACATGATTTGGAATAAAAATCATTTGAATTAAGACCATCTGCTGTTGTATAAATAGTTATTTCAGAAGTATTAATGTCAATTCTTGATATTCCGGCATTTGTACTTATCCAGATGTTTCCTTCGTTATCTTCAAGAATTCCCGATATGTTATTACTGGATAAACCATCTTTTTTACGAAATATCCTGAATGATTCATCATGTGGATTTAAAATATTAGCTCCACCATTATACGTTCCGAGCCAAATTTTTTTATTATCATCAATAAGTATAGTTTGAACGGAATTGCTGCTAATTGATGAATTATCAGTTGCAAATCTTTTAGCCTGAACAACATTATTATGGGCATCTATTTTAAGATAAATTAGCCCTATCAGGGTTCCAATCCAAAAGGTACTGTCCAAATCTGATTGTAATGCACTGATGTAAGATCGTTCATTTAGTATGCTTGTGTAAATAAATATTTCAAACTGATCTTTGTTTTCGTTATAAATATACAGGCCACTTCCGTTTGTACCAACCCAGATGTTTCCCCTTATATCCTGGTATAATGTGTTTATTTTATTGTTTCCAACACCTGTTTTACTTTCAATTTTATAATTTTTAATGAGTGCCCCATTGTGAGTTAAACGATCGACACCACCCCCCCATGAACCAATCCAAATGTTATCACCTGAATCGGATATGATTGATAGAATTGAATTATTTGATAAAGATTTGTGCTTCGCATTTGAGCGTTCAACCTTATCAAAAGAACACGTTTTAAGATCAAAACGGCAAATTCCTCCACCATCGGTTGCTATCCATATTTTTTTTCCGTTATTTGTTGCACAAAATCCTCTTACGTCGTTATTAGGAAGGGTTATCGTTGCATAAGGATTGCTTTGGTATGATTCAAATTTAGAATAATTTGTATCAATAACGCTAATACCTTTATTGTAAGATCCTATCCAAATACGACCTTCATTGTCACCATAAATTGACCAAACAGAGCTGCTATTAATGCTTTTTTCATTTCCAATTTCAGATTTATAAACCTCAATTTTTCCCGTGTTAATATTAAACTTGTTCAATCCATCGTTCTCCGTACCGATCCATAAATTTCCATGAGCATCAGCAAATAGCTTATTTATTGCATTACTGGAAATACGGGATCTGCCTGAATTGCTAAAAAAGTGTTGAAAAGTATAACTGTTCCCCGTTTTCTCAATTAAGTTTAATCCTTTGCCCAGAGTACCAACCCAGATATTTCCGAAGCAGTCTTGTTGAATTGATGAAATGTGGTTACCACTTATTGATAGTGGATCATCTATATTGTTATGAAACCAATGGAATCGATTCGTATTAATATCGTAAAAAACGAGTCCTGATTGAGTGCCAATCCACAGATTCTTTACTGAGTCAGAAAGAATATCAGTGATGTTAATATTCGTATTTCCGGCTGATTCAATTTCATAATGATTAATTTGTCCGGTATAAATATTATAACTAAACAAACCTTGTGAAAAAGTTCCAATCCATAAATTTGAATCGTTGCCAGCTGATAATGAGCCTATAAATGTATAATCTAATATATGTTCCTGCCCTGTTTTTGAATAAATCGTATTAAAATTATCGTGTAACCTATTGTATAAATTCAATCCTTGAGAGGTTCCAATCCATAAGTTTTGATTTTTATCCTCAAGTATTGCGTTTACAGTATTATATCTAATGCTTTTGGCATCATCAGCATCATGTTCATATGCTTTCAAATTAACGCCGTCAAATCTAATAAGCCCATTTTGAGTACCAAACCACATTAATCCTTTATAATCTTTTATAATACATCGAATTGCTCTGTAATCAAACTCAGATGGTAATGAATGAAAAATGATATTATCAGTTGAGTCGTATGGAGCTTGAATATTTTTAGCTGATAATACCCAATTAAATAAACATTGTATAATCAAAAAAATAATTAACTGAAGAAAAATTCCAATTTTTATTCTGAACATACTTTTTGAAGATTTAAAGATTTTCTTCTTGTCAAAGATACGTAAATTCTATTTTCATACAAAGTGACCAATTTCTCTGCAAAACACAATATATTAAATGTTTAACATTTTGTATTTGAAGTCTTGATAGAGTATCAGTTTATTTAATTTCTCTTCAAACCTTCCTATTATTTATTTTAATTTAAATTTAAATATCTGTCTTGTGAGACATTTATTTATGATCCGATCTTATATTAGATTTTTAGTGTTTCCATAGAATAGTGTTCATTGTAACTTCCACTCAAATTCACATAATTTATTATTATGTTACTGAAATAATAAAATATAACTTTAATGTGAAACAGTTATTCTAAATAAATAGAAAGTTTATATGGTTATTAATAGTTTGCTTAAAGCATTAATTAAAAGGTAAATACAACAGAAGCGATCTAGAAATTATAAAACCAGGAACACATTGGTATTGGAATGGATACATCTGAATCACCAAACGTTGAAACGCCGGCAACACAAATCTGAAATGCTTTACGATCGGTATTTTGAAAGCGGACACCAGGCATTAGAAATAATGCTGTTGTATGCGCGTTAATTTTTCTTGTAACAGTATGAATATAATCCCCAGTTTGTTCATCGAATTCATCATCT
>JAFGQQ010000063.1 GCA_016935595.1 Bacteroidales bacterium | reverse complement strand
TATTTTGAGCTCTTTAACAGTACCAATAAGAGGTATCATAATTTCAGGAATAGCTGTTACTCCTTCGTTTTTTAATTCAATGGCTGCTTCTAGAATAGCCCTGGCTTGCATTTCAGTTATTTCAGGATATGTATTTCCTAAACGGCAACCTCTATGGCCAAGCATCGGATTGAATTCATGCAAATCTTCAACTTTATTTTTAATCACTTCGACAGATACGCCCATTTCTTTAGCCATTTCCTGTTGGTTTTCATCTTCGTGAGGCACAAATTCATGTAAGGGAGGATCGAGTAAACGGATTGTGACAGGTAAACCATCCATTGCACGTAATACATCTTTAAAATCGTTTTTTTGAATTGGTAATAATTTTGCCAAAGCTTTTCTTCGGCCTGTTTCATTTTCAGCAAGTATCATTTCGCGCATGGCTTTAATTCTTTCACCTTCAAAAAACATGTGTTCAGTACGGCAAAGTCCGATACCTTCTGCTCCGAATATTCTGGCTTGTTTGGCGTCCCTTTCGGTTTCGGCATTTGTTCTAACTTTTAATTTACGGTATTTATCAGCTAATTTCATTATTTCGCCAAAGTCACCACTTAATTCAGGATCGATAGTAGCAATTTTTCCCTCATATACTTCTCCGGTTGATCCGTTTAATGATATCCAGTCACCTTCTTTAAATATTTTTCCCCCTGCTTTCATGGTCCGGTTTTTATAATCAATTACACTACCTCCGGCACCCGAAACACAACATTTACCCATTCCCCTTGCAACAACTGCAGCGTGGGAAGTCATGCCTCCTCGGGCTGTAAGAATTCCTTTTGCAATATCCATGCCTTCAAGGTCCTCAGGAGATGTTTCAATTCGTACTAATATTGTAACCGGATACTTCTTTGCTTCATCTGCAAAGAATACTATCTGGCCTGTGGCAGCACCAGGAGAAGCAGGTAAACCTTTCGCAACCACATGAGCCGATTTAATTGCATTTTTATCAAATACAGGATGCAATAATTCATCCAGTTTATTTGGTTCCTGTCGTAATATAGCAGTTTTTTCATTGATGGTACCATCTCTTAGCATATCCATGGCAATTTTTACCATTGCTGCAGCAGTCCTTTTACCATTCCGGGTTTGAAGCATCCATAGTTTACCATCCTGGATAGTAAATTCCAGGTCTTGCATATCTTTGTAATGATCTTCTAATTTTTGTTGAGTTGCATTTAATTCCTCGTATACTTTCGGCATTAATTCTTCGAGTGAAGGATATTTCGACACTCTTTCTTCTTCAGATATACTTGCCAGTTCGGCCCAACGCAATGAACCTTCTTTGGTAATTTGTTGAGGAGTACGAATACCGGCAACTACATCTTCACCTTGCGCATTAATTAAATATTCACCATTAAATATATTTTCACCTGTACCGGCGTCTCTAGTAAAAGCAACTCCAGTACCGGAATTGTTGCCCATATTTCCAAAAACCATAGCCTGAACATTAACAGCTGTACCCCATTCTTCAGGAATTTGATTTATGGCCCGGTAATATTTTGCCCGAGGATTCATCCAGCTGTCAAAAACTGCACAAACAGAGCCCCAAAGCTGTTCCCACGGATTAACAGGGAAATCCTTGCCAGTTTTATCTTTTACGGCTTTTTTAAATTTGATAACTAGTTCTTTTAAATCCTCAACAGTCAGGTCAGTGTCATTTTCAACACCTTTGACTTCTTTTACTTCGTCAATTATAGCTTCAAACGGATCGATATCTTCTTTTGATGCAGGTTTCATGCCTAATACCACATCACCGTACATTTGTACAAAACGACGATAAGAATCCCATGCAAATCTTTCGTTTCCGGTTTTTTTTGCTATTCCTTCAACTGCTTCGTCGTTTAAACCAAGGTTAAGAACCGTATCCATCATACCAGGCATAGAAGCCCTTGCCCCTGAACGAACCGACATTAAGAGAGGATTATTTTTATCGCCGAATTTTGCATTCATTATTTTTTCAACTAAAGCCATAGCTGCTTCTACCTCTTTTTTTAATAATTCCACAACTTTTTCTTTTCCAAGTTGATTATATTCGGCACATACATCGGTAGTAATTGTAAATCCGGGTGGAACAGGAACACCAATTAAATTCATTTCTGCTAAATTGGCACCTTTTCCACCAAGTAAGTTTTTCATACCGGCTTTACCTTCTGCCTTTTTATCTCCAAATGTGTAAACACGTTTAACTGTAGACATAATATTATGATTTTTAATAAGTTATTATAATGAATTTTGATTTTTTAAGAATAAAGAGTGCAAAATTAGAATAAAAAAACGAAAAACAATAAAGTATGTAGTGTAAATATTTTAATTGATCGTGATTGGAATCCATAAAAAAATGGGTAAACCCATATAAGTTTTTATTTATAATTACTGGATTACCCGACTTGTTCAATTATAGCTATTAATTAGAACAGAAAAACTGATGACTTTATTCATGCTCTCGGATGAAACCGGATTATTGCGTCCCTTAAATATTCCCTGTCGAGGTGAGTATAAATTTCGGTTGTGATGATTGATTCATGGCCCAGCATTTCCTGCACGGCTCTTAAATCTGCACCACCATCAATTAAATGACTGGCAAATGAATGGCGAAATGTATGCGGACTAATGTTTTTCTTTAAACCAATTTTTTCTGCTAAGTCTTTGATAATTGTAAAAATCATTACCCTGGTTAACTGTTTTCCCCTGCGATTCAGAAATAAAATATCTTCAAATTCTTTTTTTATTTGAAGCATATTTCTATGATGCTCACGGTACAGGGTAATTTCTTTTATAGCTTTATCACTGATAGGCACTAACCTTTCTTTGTTACCCTTTCCAATAATACGGATAAATTTTTCATTAAAATAAAGGTTTGATATTTTTAAAGTAATCAGTTCGGTAACCCTTAAACCGCAACTATAAAGTGTTTCAATAATCGCTTTATTTCTTTGTCCTTCGGGTTTGCTTAAATCAATAGCTTCTAATAGGTTGTCAATTTCTTCAACTGAGAGCACATCGGGGAGTTTCCGGCCTATTTTTGGTGATTCGAGTAATTCGGAGGGATCTTTTTCAATAACTTCTTCTAAAATCAAATATTTAAAAAATGATTTCAATCCTGAAATTAGCCTGGCTTGAGAGCGTGCACTCATTCCTAATTCATTTATCCATGCTATAAAATCTCTTAGGTCATCAGTAGCAATGGCTTCAGGCAATAAATTTTTATTGTGAATTTCAAGAAAAGATAATAATTTCTCAATATCACTTGCATAAGCAATTACTGAATTTTTTGATAAAGATTTTTCCAGTTGCAGGAATGATTTATAGTTTTTTATGTAAGATTGCCATGTCATAAATATTTATTTTTTCATGCAAAGTGCGCAAAATTTTATATGCAAAGAAAACGCAAAGAATTATAAATTATTGACGATACGATGAATATTATTTTTTAGGTATTTAGAATTAAAATTAATTAACAATGCAAGTTTTAATCCTGAAAGCTTAAGATAGGTTAATGTTTGAGCATAATGAACAGGTGCTAATTGTTCAATGGATTTAATTTCAACAATCACTTTGTTATTTACTATTATATCAATTCTGTAACCTACTTCTTGTTTAATACCTTTATAAATAAAAGGCATAGGAATTTGTTGTTTAACATCAAATCCCATTTCTATTAAATCAAATGCTAATGCAGCTTCATAAGCAGATTCTAATATTCCTGGACCTATATTTTTATGAATTTCAATTGCAACTCCTATTATTTTATATGATATTGTATTTTCATCCATAATAAATTACTTTGCGCTTTTTGTATAATATTTTTGCGATTTTTGCGTGAACTTAAAAAAAAAATTATTTTTAGAATAATAAAAGTGTGATATTTAATTTAAAATTATTATTTAATTTCATTCTTATTGGTTGTTTATTTAACCATTCTATCTAAATTTGCAGGATTATAACTTTAAACGAAATGAAAATCCAAATCATTAATGGCCCTAATTTAAATTTATTAGGAGTAAGGGAAGAAAAAATATATGGCTCACAAAAATTCGAAGATTACCTTGAAATCCTTCGCAAGAAATATCCTGATGATGATATAAGTTATTTTCAATCGAATATTGAAGGTGAAATTATTAATAAGTTGCATGAAGTGGGATTTACTTATGACGGAATTATTATAAATGCCGGAGGATTTACACATACATCGGTCGCGATTCGCGATGCTATTGCTGCCATAAAAACTCCGGTTGTAGAAGTTCATATTTCAAATATTCTATCTCGTGAGGATTTCCGTCACGTTTCAATGATTTCTCCAGGTTGCAAGGGAAGCATTATGGGATTTGGATTCGATTCGTACAGACTGGGTATTGAAAGTTTAAAAGTATAGCAATATTTATCAGGAGTTGGCTGACAGTAAATTATAAATAGTTTATAAAGAAAACCAGTAATTTAATTTAAAAAGGAAGATATTTTGAGAAGTTGGCGATGTTTCTGAAAGTTTTACATCAGATGAACCGGAACGTGTCCAAACAAAATATAATGTTGATCCGGGCTTATATTCCCACCTGAATACAAAGTTTGAATGTGATTCGAAATAAAAGAAATCAGGATATTCGATGTTATTCTTACCTTCTCCAATAATATTTTCAGTGAACTGGTAATTGCTTCCATCGAAAATATAATCTGTGTTTAATTGAATTAGCCGGTATTGGTTTTCAATATTTTTTTGACCGGGATTGACTACTAACTTAAAATTTGAATATTTTCCGGTTGAAAAATAGGGATTATAATAATATTGAATGGTTATTTCGGGTGTGATAGCCAGATCGGCCCTGAAAACCAAACTTAATATTTTCCTTTCGAGTTGGGCAAGAATGTATTTTTTATTTTCATTAATCCCAAGCGTATCTAAATATTGAAATCCGATTTTATGTTTTGATAAAGAAACACCTGGCGATAATATTAAAATGTTGCTAATTTTAATGGTCATACCCGGGTTTAAATCATCAATTCTTGAAAGCCTGTCATCATGAAAATGAAAATGATAATTTATCCTGAAACTTACTTTTTTTGATGCGTCAGTTTCAATTCCGTAGCTTTGGCACCAGAAACCTCCCTGATAAAAACCCGAACCTCCCCGTAATAATTTTGTGTCGAATTGCTTCGAAACCCTGTTTAAATTTGCATATATAAACCATTTGTTTTCAGTGAAAGTATTTAAATTCAAGTAATAACCTGAATTAATATATTTTCCTGAAAAATCCCAGTTGTTTTCCTGATAAAAGTTTATACTGAAGCTTCTTAATTTCCATACCGGATCATCCTGTACAAATTGTATTGATGTGCCATTGTTAATATTATCAGCAGATTGTTGAAATCCAAGGTCATTCATTTCAAGCCCGGGAGACCGCCAGTTAATATTTTCCGAAAACCTAAGTTTTCCATTGCTTCCTTTTCCAATTTCTATGTTTCCTCCATGTCCGGATAAACTTGAAATAGAAGAATCGAGTTGTAAGTGTTTTGCATCTGGTCGCTGATAATATCTTGATGATGCATTTTGAAGGTTTAGCAAAGCATCCTGATGACCAGAAATATGGCTAAACACTGTTTTTGCATCAATATAATAGGTTTTATCTTTCCAATGATGTCTTAAATCAAAACCTCCTGTATAGGCTGATTTATTTAGAGAATTCAATTGTTCTTCAGTAATATTACGATTTACAGCAGTTATCATACCTCCAATTATAGTGTTGCTTTGATTGATGTCTTTTTGAACCCGGCCAATGAAATAATTCGATAAAGGTTCAGCCAGTTCTTTTCTTTCAATATCATTTTTTGAAATTTTTGTAAATTCCTGTGATGTTAAACTTTCAATTATGCCTAATGATAATCCGTTTTTGGTTTTTCCTGAAAGTTTAATAGCGCTGATAATTGTTGTATTTTCAGGTTGAGTTGAATATTCATTAGAATCCAGGTCATCTTCAGGATTATAGGAAGGGGCATGACCAATTCTCCTTGAATAAAATAACTGGTTATCTGTAAAGGAGTAATTAAAAATATTCCTGCCTTCAAGAAAAAATGGTCTTTTTTCATCATAATAGGTTTCAAAAACAGTGAGATTCAAATTGGAAGGATCTGCTTCTACCTGACCGAAATCTGGATTGACGGAATAATCTAATGTAAAATTGGAGGTTATTCCGATTTTTCCATCTATTCCAACAGAAAATCCCGGATCAAAACCATCGGCATATGGATTGCCTTTTTCTTTTTCATAAGTTTTGAATTTTCCTACTGTATAAGGCAAAAATTCAATTCTACGGTTTTTCTCTATTCCTTCAATTCCATGTAATTCTCCAATAGTATATAAAAAACCAGGATTATCTCTTGGC
>JAFGQQ010000448.1 GCA_016935595.1 Bacteroidales bacterium | reverse complement strand
TTAATGTTTGAATTAACTCCTTCCATTTATCTCATTACTTTACCCAAAGCACTTATTAGTTTTTCAGGAACAAACGGTTTAACAATCCAACCAGTTGCTCCTGCTTGTTTAGCTTCTATTTTTTTCGATAACTGCGATTCTGTTGTTAAAAAAAGTATTGGTATACCTGTATATTCATTTTTTTTTCTTACTTCTTTAATAAATTCAATGCCATTCATTTTAGGCATATGTAAATCGGTAATTATCAGATCAATTCCCCTGCCATCAAAAAAGTCGAGAGCATCGGCGCCATCTGTGCCTAACAGTACCTGGTAACCATTATTTTCCAAAGTAAATTTGACAACTTCCCGGATACTTTCCGAGTCGTCGACTACTAAAATTGTTTTATCCATAATTGAAGATATTAATTAACTCATAACTAGAGTATACATATCATATCTTTACGCACAATCTCTCTCTACAAGTTACGAAGATTGAAATGGATGTTTAATTTTTTTATGGTGATATTGATTACCGGGGAAGGTGATATACGTCATTTATAAATATCCTAACGATCTGTATTTCAAATATTAGTTAAAAATACAAATCCCTATGCTGTAAACTTATTAATTTGGTAGGTAATTTAGAAAAACAAATTAAGATTTAAATAAAATGAATTCCTTTGAATTCGAAAAATAAAATTAATTATATTAATGTTGTTTTCAGGTAATATTTCTCAAAGTTATGATTTATAATTGCATTTTTGTAAAAAATATTTAATCATTTGAGTCCGAAAGTATTTCGAATTAAAGGGTATAGTTTTTTTTTCTTTTCAGAGAGGAGAGAGGAATGCATATATATGTTTATTTTACGAATGGCGAGGCTAAATTTTGATTAAAACCAGAAATTAAACTGGCAAAAAAATATAAATTGAGTGAACTGCAAATTAAAGAATAAATAAAAACCATTCATATCGGCCTTATTTGGATATAGACCCTGCTTTAGATAGACTAGAAAATCCGGATAAGTATCCTTTGATTTATAGATATAAAAGGTTGAGATAAAATCTTATAATATTTCCGTGAGCTTCCATGCCTGAATGTGTTTGATCCCATCCCTGGATGGAAATTGTACATCGTCTAAGGAGACCACGTATTTTTCGTAATTATCGCGTATTGATTCCAATGCTGAATATTCTCTATCAATAGTAGTGTTTTCTGACAATAAATAAGTTGATTGAAGGTATAATACCTTGTCCGTTTTCATAGCCATAAAGTCAACTTCCTTATTTTTTACAATGCCAATATATATTTCGTACCCGGCTCTTTTTAATTCTAAAAAAACAAGATTTTCTAACTTATAGCCTATACCTTGATGTAAACCGGGATATATATAATTTGCAAATGACACATCGTTAATATAATATTTAAATATTCCGGCAATAGTATTTTTTCCTTTAATTGAATAACGTTCGGTTTTATGTATTAAAAAAGCGTCTTCTATATATTTTATATAATTTGCAACTGTTTCATAATTTGTAATTCTTTGTTTAGATTTAAAAAAATTAACAATGCTTGTAATTGATATTAAATTTGATGCATTCATTATAAGATATTTAAAAATATCTTCAAGAAGTTGCGCATCTTTTATCGTATGGCGTTGTATAATATCACGTAAAAGAACAGTATTTTTTATAGCTAAAATATAATTTCGTTTGGTTTCTTTGTTTAGTAAATTTGATAACTCAGGCAATCCCCCTGATTCCAAGTACGATATATAGCTTTGTTTGTTTTCGCGTAGCGAAAAAACTGAACAAAATTCATGAAAGCTATATGGATAAATGTTAAATTGAATGTACCTACCTGAAAGATAACTTGCCAGTTCTCCTGATAATAGATTGGAATTAGAACCTGTTATGAATATTTCATAGTTTTTGGTAAAATCTTGTGAAAAGCTGTTAATCATTTTTTCCCATTCCTTAATGTTTTGTATCTCGTCAATAAATAAATATATGGTGCCTTTCGGACTAAAATGGTTTTCATATTCTTTAACTAGGAGATTTAAATCATTTGCATTTGTAATTGACTCATATTCATAAAATTCCATATTAATATAAAGTGTGTTTTCAGCCGGAATTCCTGATTGTATAATATCATTAGCTATTTGTCGGAGAATATAACTTTTACCTACCCGGCGTTGTCCAACTAACACCTTAATAAGTTTATTACCAATGAAATCGGATATTTTTTTTGTATATAAATTTCGTAAATAACCTAATTCAATTGTATTTGAATCCCAAAAATTATAATGCTTTATTGAATCAATTAAATGTTTCATAATTTTTTAATCAAAAATACTTAAAATTTTCAGATATAAAAGAAAAATTTAAAAAAAAATTAAATTTTTCAGATATAAACGAAAAAATAATAAAACAGTATTTTTTATATATTTTTTTCTGGTGAACATATTGTTTTTATGTTCTCTTAACGGTTTCAAGTCAATTTCCTTTTACAACAATTTTTTTACAGGACTAAAAGTCTTGACAATCAAAATTTAGTTTTAACATGGATTATTAACTTCAACTTTTTCTAAAGGATACCAGTAAACATGAGGGATAATTAGTTTGTCAAATTCATAGACCAGGTTCATAAAATCAATTATGTTATCTTCTTTCGGGAAAAAGCTGTGGCAATAACGCGGAATAACATAGTCAGGCACTATTCCAATATAATCGTTTCCTGTAACCATTTGTAAAATTGCTTCGGAGTCATCAAGTGTAAACGGAATATTTTTATCATAAAGGGCGATTGCCATTTTTAAAGTTTCTTCTACCCTGACAATACTTGAGCCTGAAAGCCCCAGTCTCCATCCATTTTCAACATGGATAACATATAATGAAATGTGCGTGGAATTGCCGCCCCGACATATTTCCCACGGGTGTGCACCCAAGCGTTCACTACCATGATACCAATCGTAAAACGCCTTTTGCGAATCGCCTGCTATGCCCCTCAGCCCGGCATCACGTCCATCAGCCATACGCAAGTATTTTTCTCTTGGCGATAAGCTCCTTTCTGATCCCTTAAAATAATCATTTGCATTGTAACAAATTTCACAATACCTGAAATAATTATCTGCATTAATTTTAGGAACAATAGCAAAATTTTCATCTTTTTTCGATTCATCTATAAATTTTTCGAGTTTATTAATTCTTTCACCACCAAGCCGTTTATCTAATCTTATCGCATTATCTTTTAAAATATCCCAAAATTTTTTCCTTTTTAATTTACC
>JAFGQQ010000447.1 GCA_016935595.1 Bacteroidales bacterium | reverse complement strand
ATATTTAAATTTTTTAATTACTTTTCACAAAACAAATCATTTTACAATGTTACTAAATATGTCGACATGGTGGGCTTCTTTACCCCTTATTGCAAAAATATACTGGTGTATTGCCTTGCCTGCATCTGTTCTTTTTATTATACAAATGATTTTAACCTTTATTGGAGGAGATGTTGATGGAATGGACGCAGACGGCCATGCTGATGTATCAATTGAACATGATACAGGAATAGAATTTCAGTTTATAACACTAAAAAACCTGATAGCTTTCTTTACTATATTCGGATGGGCAGGAATAGTATGTTCAGGAAGTGGGCTAGGTATTGGCAAAACTGTTGTCATTTCTACAATTAGCGGATTAATAATGATGCTGATTATGGCATCAATTGTATATGCTATGGGAAAACTTACTGACAGCGGTACCTTGAGTTTAGCAAATGCCATTGGCAAGATTGGAACTGTTTACCTTCCTATTCCTGCAAACAGGAATGGATTAGGCAAGGTGCAGATTAAAGTTCAGGGTTTTCAAACACTTGATGCCATGACTGACCATGATGAAGAAATCAAAACCGGCACTATAATTGAGGTATCAGATATTATTGATAATGAAATATTATTGGTTAAACCAAGTAAATAAGTCTAATTTAATTAATAAAAAATTACAATAAACTATGGGACAATATATTGTTTTACTGGTTATAGCAGTGATTATATTTGTTTTTATTCTAATTGTATCCTTTTTTAAAAGATATAAAAGGTGTCCTTCGGACCGGGTTTTAGTCGTATATGGTAAAATTGGAAAGGGGGGACAAGGGGAAGCCCGCTCTGCAAAATGTATACATGGAGGTGCTGCATTCATTTGGCCTGTTATACAGGATTATTCATTTTTAGATTTAACTCCTATTTCAATAGAAATTAATCTGACGAATGCACTTAGTAAACAGAACATTCGCGTTGATGCACCATCAAGGTTTACGGTTGGCATATCAACTGAACCAGGTACCATGATAAACGCTGCCGAAAGACTTCTAGGCTTATCTCAATCCGATATCAGTAACCTGGCGAAAGATATTATCTTCGGACAATTAAGGCTTGTTGTTGCTACTATGGACATTGAAGAAATTAACAGTAACCGGGATAAATTTCTTGCTGCTGTTTCTTCAAACGTAGAAAATGAATTAAAAAAAATAGGGTTAAAACTTATTAATGTAAATGTTACAGATATTAAGGATGAATCGGGTTATATTGAAGCATTAGGTAAAGAAGCAGCTGCAAAAGCCATTAATGATGCAAAGAAAAGCGTTGCCGAAAAAAATCGAGATGGCTCAATTGGAGAAGCCAATGCTTTAAAAGACCAAAGAATTCAGGTATCTCAGGCAGATGCTACCGCAGTTGAAGGAGAAAATACAGCTAAAATTACCATTGCCAATTCAAATGCTGACAGAAGATCAAAAGAAGCCGAAGCAGAAAGAAGAGCTGTTGCCGCAGAAAAAGTAAGTCAGGCTAAAGCCCTTGAAGAAGCCTATAAAGCTGAAAAAGAAGCAGAAACAGGAAGAGCAGAAAGAGATAAAGCATCACAAACTGCAGATATTGTGGTTCCTGCAAAAATTGATAAAGAGAAAGTAGAAATCGCAGCCGAAGCCATTGCCGAACAAACAAGGCGACATGCAAAAGGTGATGCAGACGCTATTTTTATGAAAATGGAAGCCCAGGCGAAGGGTATACTTGAAATATTGAGCAAACAAGCCAGTGGATTTGAAAAAATAGTTAATGCAGCCGGAAAAGATGCTAAAAATGCCGTTATGTTAATGATTACAGATAAATTGCCCGAATTAGTTAAAACACAGGTCGAAGCCATCAAAAATCTTAAAATCGATAAAGTTACTGTTTGGGATACCATGTCAGCAGGAAAAGAAGGAAATATACCATCAACAGCAAAATTCTTATCAGGTATGTTATCTTCAATTCCACCTTTTGATGAATTGTTTAAAATGGCTGGTTTGGAGTTGCCTGATTATTTAAAAGGAACTACAAAAAAGGAAGAAACAAAAAAGAATGTTTCTAAGAAGGAAAAAGGTAATGAAATAGAAAAATATAAAGATGAATCAAAAGAAGATTTAGCTGAAGAAAAATAGATTAGCAAATAAATAATGTAAAATAAGCTTGATAAATTTTATTTAATAAAAACCAGCATTTGCTCTTCATCCTGGAAATAGTAATTTCCTGATTTATCAATATAAAATGCAACCGTTTTTTCAGTATCCATGGTAAATATTGGGTATACTTTTAAAAACTTCCGGTGAAAAAATATATCATCATCACTTATTTCAACAATATATACCCTTCTAATTGATGGTTTCTGGTGATAAAAATCAAACATATTCTCGCATTTTACTGGACAGTTTATTTTATAAGATATTACCTCTTCATCTATGCAAATTGTAATTATACCGGTTGTATCATAACTGCTTATAACACCGGAAGTATCGATAAGCAATACATTACTAAAATTAATACCAGGTTTGCAATCAGTATCTGAAAATCTGCTTTTACCATTTACTAATAATGCAATAAAAGCTAATAGAATTAATATATATTTTTTCATGTAAATATAAATTGAAGTTTGTAAAATATATAGTTAATTAATTATTAGACAATAAAAATTTGGGATCTGTTAAATTAACAAAAATATATGTAACTTAAATTAATTAATATCAATTATATTACATCAAAATATAATAAATTAAGCATGATAAATTAATTTTCGTAATTTAGCAGCTCTCGAAAAATTAAATAGTATTTATAAATATTCTTTTAAGCAATATATTATTAAAAATCCTAATTATATTTGTAGTATAAATTTATAAAATTGTTCAAGAGGGGTGCCTTAACATTATGGCTGAGAATAAACCCTGGAACCTGATCCGGATAATACCGGCGGAGGGATTTGAATTCTAGATTTCTCACCAGTGTAAACCTCTCTTTATTTAATAATTAAAAAATAAAGAGAAAATGAAAAAACTAATTTTTATTCTAATCCTTTCCAGTGTAATTGCTATTGCTTTTACACAGGAAAAAGTATCCATTTCGGGTAAAATAATAAGTTCTGAAGGTGAAGCCATTCCCTTTGCCTCTATTATTATACAAAATACTTACTTAGGGACAAGTGCCGATTTGGAAGGCAATTACAAAATCTCAAAAATCCCTTTAGGGATTTATCAAATTGAAGCCACTGCAATTGGATTTAAAAATTCAATTGAAAAAATTGATCTAACAAAAGACCAGGTTATTGATTTTATTCTCGAACCTTCGATAATTATGGCCGATGAGGTTATTATTAAAGCAATAAGGGCACAGAATAATAATCCTATTGCTCATGAAAATATCAACCAGGCTGAAATAGAGTCGGGTAACATTGCTGCAGATATTCCTTATCAATTACAATTCACACCATCTCTGGTTGCTACTTCGGAGAATGGAACCGGGATTGGATATACCAGTTTCAGGATACGTGGCACTGATATTAACAGGATAAATGTCACTATTAATGGTATTCCTTTAAATGACGCTGAATCGCAAGGTGTTTTTTTTGTTGATTTACCTGATTTCAGCGCTTCGGTTGATAATATACAAATCCAGCGTGGAATAGGCACATCTTCGAATGGGGCTGCTGCCTTTGGAGCTACTGTTGATTTTAAAACATTGGACTTGAATGTTGATCCTTATGTGAATGTAAGTACTGCATTTGGTTCATTTAATACAAAAAAAGCAAGTATATCTGTTGGTTCAGGCATGATTAAAGATAAATTCTCATTTGATATGCGGTATAGTAAATTAAAATCGGATGGATATATTAAAAGAGGCTTTTCTAATCATAATTCACTTTATTTATCCGGTTCATATTATTCAGAAAAAAATATAGTAAAACTTATTGCCATATTGGGAGAAGAACATACAGGAATTACCTGGTGGGGTGTTCCCGATTATATGATTGATTCCATAAGAAATTTTAATCCTGCCGGTGAATATTACGACGATAACGGAAACCAGCAATTTTATGATGGTCAGACCGATAATTACTGGCAAAACCATTACCAAATATTGTATTCAAGAGAAATAACCAAAAACTTATTTGTAAATTCTGCTCTGCATCTTACTACAGGAAAAGGCTATTATGAACAATACAAATATGATGATGGATTAGAAGATTATGGACTTTCCAATTACTTTATGAGTACAGATAGTATAATTTTAAATGAAAAAACTTATTTTTTCCCTGATAGTATGATTTCATCAACCGATCTGATCCGTCAGAAATGGCTTGATAATATTTATTACGGGTATACCTTAGCATTTAATTATAACAAAAATAATACATCAATCTCTATAGGATCGGCCTGGAATAGATATGATGGCGATCACTTCGGATTGATAAAATGGACTAAGTTTAATATAGGTTTGCCGTATGAATATGAATGGTATTTTAATAACGGTCTTAAAACCAGTTTCAGTTTATTTGGTAAAATCAATTATCAATTGGATAAATTTAGTATTTATAGCGATATTCTTTACCGTTCAATTAATTATAAATTAAAAGGTCCGGATGATGATTTAGTATTGCTCGACCAGGAAAATAACTACCATTTCATTAATCCAAAAGCAGGAATATATTATTCTCAAAATAACCGGAATAAATATTATTTTTCATTTGGAGTTGCAAACCGCGAACCATCAAGGGCTGATTTAAAAGATGCTGTAAAAGATGGTGAAACCAAGCCTCCTGTTCACGAAACCCTGTATGATTACGAATGGGGATATTATTTTAATTCTTCAAGGATAGCTCTCAATATTAATATTTATTACATGGATTACAAAAACCAGTTGGTCTTAACAGGTGAGTTAAATAACGTTGGATACCCAATAATGACAAATGTTGACAAAAGTTACAGAAGGGGAATGGAAACCAGCTTAAAGCTAAATCTACTAAAATCAATAGAATTGGAGGCTAACTTAACATTAAGTCAAAATAAAATTGATGATTATAT
>JAFGQQ010000446.1 GCA_016935595.1 Bacteroidales bacterium | reverse complement strand
GCTAAATCGTTATTGTTAAAGTATTTATTATTTGAACTTTGTGTTAGTAATAATAAACCACGTAACTATCCGCAACTCCTGTTCCCTACACATTTAGGGGAAGGGCTAGGGATGGGGAGCAATGTGTGTTTGTTAACCCCCTTTCCCGTTTCCCCCTAAAGGTGGAAAGGCTGATTTACATTAAGTTTATACCCCCTTTCCCGTTTCCCCCAAGGGTGGAAAGGCTGATTTACATCTTTGTTAATTAAAGACCTGCTTTAATAATAAGTACGAGTTGCAAACTCGCACCAGCGAAGGGGAAAAGTGTTTTTTAACTGATTTTTTTTACAATGTAATATTTCCAAAAATAGTACATGAAGCTAATGAAATGATACCATTTTGTTTTTGTGAAGAATTTTTTTCGACTTGAGCGGTTGTGAATATGAATCATTTTTGAATTTGGAATATAAACAACTTTTTTACCAAGTAAATGAATTCTTTTGCACATATCTACATCTTCAACATAAAGAAAGAAGCCTTCGTCGAAACCATTTATTTCTTCGTAAAGTTCCCGTTTAATGCAATAAGCCGCACCAATTGCCCAGTCAATTTCTTGTTTTATACTTGAATCGAAATCAAGCATTAAGTATTTTCGTAGGGCTTTATTTTTTGTTTTATCATTACCTTTTGTGAGGAATCTGATTAATAGGTAATAAGGAGTTACAAATGATCTTACAGAAGCTTGTCGGGTTAAATCAGGATTTAATAATTGAGGGCAAACGATACCAATATCTGAAGAGTTATTTATTTCGTTGTGTAGAATATCAAGACTATTTTGTTGAAGTATGATGTCGGGATTAATAATGGCAATAGTATTGCCAGAAGAGTGTTTAAAACCTATATTATTATTTTTTGCAAAGCCATAGATATGATCATTACATATTAATTTTATTTGAGGATAGTTTTGTTTTATGTAATTTATGGTTCCATCAGTTGAACAGTTATCAACAATTATTACTTCAAACGAAACCTTAGGAGTAGCAGAAACATAAATTGAATGCAACAAGTCTTTTACCTGTTGCAAATGATTCATGGTAACTGTTATTATTGATAGTTCGATCATTTTTTAATTGCTGAAAGGTAGGTAGATAATATATCGGGAATAGTTGTTGTTCTTTTATATTTTTTAAAGTGCATTTGTTCAATGTTGTTGATTGATTCTTCGAGTTTACTTAAGTCGGATAGTGATTTGACATAACCCAATTCGGATAGTTTATTTGCCAAATCTTCCTGATTATTTACGGCTTCGTTGCTTTCAAATTTTCGAGGAATTACAATTAATGGTTTATTATATTCTAAAACTTCCGAAATAGTACCGAAACCTGCATGTGAAATTATTATATCGGCAGTTGAATAGTAGTGTTTCATTTGGGCTGAACTTAACCATTTTTCAAATTCAATATTTTTAGGTATATAATTGGTGTTGCCAATTTGAGCAATAACTTGGGTATTGAGTGAAGGTTGAATCTCATCAATTTTTTGCACAAGTCGTTTAAAACCCATATTTGTTGTACCTACAGTTAAAAAAATCATAATAAACATCCTCCATATACTGCATTAGGATAAAATTGTTTAAGTTCTTCCCACTGAATTATAAAAAGATCGGCAAATGGATAGACCAAACGACCTGTTAATGATTGAGATGTGACATTTGCACCTGATTCGATAAAAATAATTTTAGAACGGAAAAGTTTTCCCCATAACATTATGAAAAATGTAACATCTGCACCAGTTGAGATGATTACTTTAGGGTGTTCTTTTATAATTATAAAAAGAGATTGCAGTCCATTTATAAATAGTAATAATAAGCGACGGAGCAGATAACCATGTTTTGGATGTGCTATAAAATATATTTTTTTTTCAGTAAGTTGTTGATTTGAATGGCTGGTTTTATAAGTTACATAAACAATCTCTTTTTCATTATCGTTTATTAATTTATGGCAAGCTCTTTGCGCCTCAATGTAATGACCTCCGGCTGAAAATGTAATAAGGATTTTCATTTTGCAATAAATAATTCTATAGCTTTTTCTCGTGAATCAATCTCATTTTTAATTTGTTTCATTGAATAAATATTTGCATCTAAAGGAATTCTAAGAAAGAATGATCGTATTTTTTCAAAAATCAAGATAATATTTCCAATAATTACATTAACAAAATCATCTTTCAATACAAACTTAATATCTAAATCTGAGAAATCAGATAATTCTTTATTTCTAGCAGGTCCTCCAATTAAATATATTGCCTTAAAACACTTATTATCGGCCATGCGCTTTTTGGTTTGTTCAATATATTTATAATAATTTTGAGCTTTATTAAAACGAATGTTAAAGAATCTGAAAAATACCCAAAAATGGGTGTTAAATATCCAATTGATTGTATGTGCAAGTAATATGCTATTTAATATATTTAGTTGAAAAAAGATGAAGAAAGGCCAAAAGACTATAAAACCAGAAATAATATGAAATATGGCTTCACTTTTTGACATTCCTTGAATACCTTGGCTAATCCAATTTATGAAAGTTAAAGTAATTAGATTCTGGAAAATAAAATATAAAACTGATGATTTTATATAGTATTTATGAAAAAAGAATATTTTTTTTTCTTTTCGTGGTAATAAGAATCTTAAAAAAGAATAAATTTTAGTGTTGTTTGATCCTATTTCTATTGTTTTAAACATATACCGTTAATTGGTTTTTAATATTTTGATAAGTTGAGTCAATAGTACTTGAGTTATCAATTGTGGTTATATTATTATTTTTCTTTATTATTTCATAGCAATCGAAACGTAAATGAAAGTCAGGGTCATATTCAGCAACATCAGGGCGACGTTGTTCAATTAAACTTTTTGGAGTATCAATTAAGAATATTTTTCCATTTTTAGGCAACATACATAATGATAACTTAAATAATGGATTGTTTAAAATATTTACATCTCTGTTTTCAATTGCATAATCGGCAAAAACATCGAATATAAAACGATCGCAAATTATAATTTTATTTGAGAATTTTAGAGGTATCCATATTTTTAGTAAAAACATTAAAAAGGTATCGAAGGTATGCGTTAATTGAATTATTTTGCCCAGCCAACGATGCTTGTAAAATTGATGAACACTAAATGTTTTGTTTTTTATAGTTAATCGTTTTGTTGCGCCTATAATCCTGGCTAATAATAAAAAAGGTTTTGAAAACATGTAATTCATCCGTAACCAAAGGTATGATACGTTTTTTCCCTCCTTTTTTAATTCGTGATACATTTTTTCGGCATATGTTGATTTTCCTGAGCCATCTACACCTACAAAATATATGAATCTAATTTTATTATTAATCATGCAAGGTTGTTGTATAATTCAAAAAGTTTTTGCGAATAGTAATTAATACTAAAGTGGGTTTTAATTTTTTTTGCTGCATTTACCGAAATGGTGTTACGTAAATTTTCATCTGTTATTAAACGATTTACAGCATTTAATAACATTGATTTGTTTCCGGCATCAACAAGTAAACCATCTACATTATTTTCAATTACATCGGGGATGCCACCAACAGGGCACGATACTGGCGCTATGCCATGTGCCATAGCTTCGAGTAGTGCCATCGGTAAACCTTCGTCGTAGCTGGGTAGTAAAAATATATCGCTTTCGCTAAATAATTTATCAATATCTGTTTTGTTTAAATATCCAAGTAATTCAACTGAGTTATCAATTTTCAACTTGGAAATAATGTTTTTAATTTCGGCAATATTACCTTGGCCGGCCAGTTTAAGAACAACGTTGGGATTATTTTTTATTATTTCGGGCATTATACTTAAAATATCAAATATTCCTTTTCTTTGTTCTAAGCGACCTAAAAAAACAAGTGATATATTATTTCGTTTTATAGTGTTTTTTATTTTTTCGGATGGTATGGATATGGCATTATGCAACAAAAACCAGTTAGCATTTGGGGCAATACTATTATACCAATTATACCAGCTATTCGATAGTATTATATTAACATCGGCTTTTTCGAATGTTTTTTTTATTACTTTTTGCAATAATAATGGTTGGCTGTTGAAAAATTTTTGGAAATCGGCTGCGTGATTATGTAATATTACGCGTTTATTAAAAATTTTTGCAGTAAATAAAAAAAATGCAGTCATCCAAAAATTAAAATCGATTGAATGATGGATGTGTATAAGTTTGAACTTTAAAAGATAGAGCAGAAACTTAAAATATCCATGAATCCATAAAGTAATTTTTTTTATTAAAGGCGACCCTTCAATGGTTGTATAAATAGGATGAAAAGTTACTTTATTAAGCAGATGTTTACTGTGTAAAATGTTTTTCATTACAGTAACCACGCCACCTTTCGATTTTATTATGTCTTCGCCAATAAATACTACATCCATTAGTTAGTGTTTATTAATTGTTGCATTACGCTTGGCCAATCAGAAAGGTTATTGTAATAGGTTGTTATTTTTTCCTGAAGCTTTAAATATTCATGCTCATTTAATAATAATGCTTGTTTTATCGATTTTGATAAATCATTAATTGACCCTTGTTTAAATATCCAACCCCGATTGTTAACCATTTCGGGTAACCCATCAATATCGGGTACTATAACAGGTGTATTCATCGAAAATGATTCTATTACAGAAAGTGGCATTTCTGATGGAACTAAAATAAATGGCATAATCAGTGCTCGGCACTGTTTTAATTCTTGTTCAATTTCTTTTCGTTCGAGCCATCCATCGGTAATTGTTACTTGATTGGTAATGTTTAATTTATTGCAGATATTGATTAGTTTATTTTTGTTGTATTCGGGCGATGGACGTGCTAATATTTTAAGTTGAATATTGGGATAGTTTAGCTTTAATTTAGAAAAAGCTTTTAATAACAGTTCAATACCTCTAATTTTTGTTGCTGATGTAATGTAGAGAAATGTGTTATTATTTCTTTTTTGATTAATACTTTTCTCATTTTGTATTGGATCTTTTCCAATATAAACTGTTTCAATCTTATTTTGGTTAATTCCTAATTTAATGAATCGATCTTCATTTCGTTTCGATATGGTGATTATTTTATCTATAACAACACTATTGACCAAATTTTTGAATAGAAATTTTGGTGTGCAAACATCAATTAAATAAGGTTTAATATTTGAGAAGGGAAGAAACCGCCATGCTTTTATTATTTCATTGTAATTATATAACGGACCGGTATATAATAGATTTACTTTACCTTGAATTTTTTTAAATTGAGACTTGTAGAGAAATGTACGTGGCGAGGCCCACCAATATATAATATCGGCCGACCAATTATTAATTATTTGTGCAATTTCATTATTTACAGGAGAAAGTTTACTAATATATTTAACCTCAATGCCTAATATATTATCGTTGTGTTGCGTGTTGCTATTGCTTAACACTTTAACATCATTTCCAACTGATTGATGTGCCAATGCCAGTTCGTGAATGTATTTCCATGGTTGTAGAGGAATATTTTTTGCGTAATAATCGAATGCGACTATAATTACTTTTTTCATTTATTATGGTAAGGATTTATAATGTTATTTTGTTTTTAAGAAGTTATTAAAAAGGAGAGAAAATTCATTAACCATTTTATTAATACCAAACTTATTTTTTACTATTTCTTGACCTTTAATACCCATCGACAATCGGACTTTTTCATTTTCTAACAAATAAATAATTTTATCTGCTAATACTTCAGGATTGTCTGGTTCAATTAAATAACCATTTATATTATCATCAATTAATTCTCCTGTTCCAACACTCTTGCAAATATTGGCAATTACTGGTTTTCCTAATGCCATGAATTCTAAAATAGAATTGGGGACTCCTTCAATCTTAGATGATAACACACCAATGTTGCATGCATTGAAAATGCTTTCAACATCAATTTGTCTTTCTAATAATAATATTCTGTCGCTGTTTTGATATTGAATATAATTTTTATATTGATTTTTGTCACCCGACCCCATCCCAAGGAAGGTTACGTCATAGCCTCTAGTAAGAACAATATTTGCAGCTTTAATATAGGTAGGATAATCTTTTCGAGATGAGTATTCAGCTGCCATTGCAACAATGAATTCTGTGTTTAAGGAGAGACTATTTCTAACAGTGGAAATATCTTTTAGTTTTTTAATTCTATCTGTTCTAAATCCATTATAAATAACCTTTCGTTTTTTGTGGGGCACATTGAAAACCTCAAGTGCTTGATGTGAATTTGATAATATAGCATTACAAATGGGGTAAGTTCCTTTGATCTTAAGTAATTCAAAAATTGAATTACTAATTCTAGCACTTGTTATTGAGTTGCTAATGATTGGTATTCTTAACAGATATTTTGAAGGAGCAATTAAATATGTGTAAACAGAGTGCGCCCAATTGTTAACTATATTAATGTTCTCTTTTTTACACAATTTAAGTATCACAATAGGTAATTGCCAGCGCGATTTATTTCCCAAATAGTAAATGGGAATATTAATATCGAATATAATTCTATAGTCAATTGACGTATTTTCATCTTCTCCTTCTAATAAAGCTAAAATTAAATTAAACTCATTTCTTTTTTTTAATTCAATTAAAAGCTCAGTTAATCTTCGCTCTTTTCCTCCGCTTTTTAAGTGATCTGAAATAAATAGAATATTTTTAGTATTCATTTATTGTTGGATTATAATAAGTTGTTTTTCTTTATGAATTGATTATCTGGTGCATTTATTAAAAAGACTCTTTTTTCTTTATTTGAGTATGTTTTGATGTTTGTTTTAACTTTTGACATTTTTTCTAGATAATATTTTGTGTCGCAAATGAATTTTGCAGGTATACCGGCAACAACACAATTATCGGCTATGGATTTTGTAACAACACTATTTACTCCAATTACACAATTTTCGCCTATTGTAACTCCTGGCATGATAACAGCATTATTTCCTATATACGTATTGTTGCCAATTTTTATTTTACCAAAAACATCAAAACCGGGATAATCATTTCTAAATACCCAAACACCTCCATCATGATTAATAAACTGGACATTATTTGTAATATGGACATGATTGCCAATTTCAATTAAATAAGGTTCAGAGCCCCAATTGAAGGTAGATATTCGACAATTTGTACCAATATTTACTCCTATATTTCTTGCATATTTTTCTGGGCCTAAGAATTTTCTTTTTAAAAAATCAACAATTCTTTTTTTCATTCGTTAATATTTTATATTTATTTGGTTGTATGATACTTGCATGTGATTTGATTAATGACGTTCAGCTATTCATCTGTTTTTGTCCGCATTAGGCCGTTGCTTGTTTCATTAGGTTCTTATTTTACCAGTATTTTTATTAATTTTTCTGATATGCTTAAATAATCAAAGTGTTTTTTTGCTATCGAATATGCATTTTCTTTAATCATGTCATTGTAACTATCACTATTAGTAACAACGTTGTTAATCATTTGAGCAAATTCATTAACATTATATTTTTCGCAGTAAAATAAACTTTCATTATTGAAATAATTAATAGATTCGCCCCATTTATTCGAAATTATTGGAACTTTTGAAGCTGCATATTCAGCCATTTTATGTGGAAACCGGGCTTGGTGTTGTATAGTTTCCGGTAGTGGTATTAGCAAAGCTTTTGCCCCTTTATAATGTCCAATTAAATTATTGTAGCTTAGGTTACTTTTTAAAATAATATTTTCTTTTTTCGATGAGTTAAAAATGAGATTTTTTACTCTTTCCATTTGGGTATTAGACCCTGAAATAATTAAAAATAAATTTATATTTATATTATTTATTATTTCAAATGAATCAACTACAAATTTAATGCTTTCGAAATAAGTTGCTGATGAACAGTAGAGGAGGTATGGTATTGAATTTGTTATTGTGGGTATGTTATCTATTTTATTAATGTCACAAATAACAGGTATTTTAATTATCCTTATTTTTTTGTTAATTTCTTTATAATGGTTTAAAAGAAACTCACTTATAACAATTATACCATTACAAAACATTGAACTGTATTTATCGTACAGTATATTGTTTGTTTTTTGTATAAAAGATGTGTTTTTATTGTCGCTTAACGATTCATTTATATCAACAATGTATTTATATCCAAAAATAATTGAAATTACTTTATAATATATAGTTCTGATAAATGAAGTTCTAACCGACAGTAATACATTGTTTTCATTTTTTTTTCGTAGTTTTAAAAAAAAGAAAAACTCATTAAATGAACCAACTATTTTATTGAGTGTTCTTATTGTAAAATTGTTATGACTGTATGCTAGTGGTGCTGCATAATTATATTCAATTTCTTCATATATCCCATGTCGTTTACTATTATTTGTTTTTGGGTTTACTCCATATCTGCATAGCACTTTACAACTACTATCTTGTATGTTAGTTAAAGCTTTTGCTATTAGTAGTTGTCTTTGAATTGTTGCCATTCCATAAGGGAAGCCATTTACTCCTATATATAATACATTTGTTTTCATAATTCTTTAATAATTTGACAAGGATTACCCGAAGCAATTACATTATGCGGTATTGACTTTACAACAACTGAACCAGCACCAATAATAGAATTTTTACCAATCGTTACACCTTTCAAAATTATTGTATTATAACCAATAAATACATTGTCTTCAATTTTGATTGGTTTAGGATTGGGGTCAGGAGTATTTCGGTTTCCTTCAGGTGTTAAATTATGCCAATTGTGATCCGTAATTAATACATTAGCACCGCATTTTACAGAATCACCAATCATTATTTGTTTACTTGCACTTATTGTAACTCCACTAAACCCACAATTATTGCCAATTTTTATATATGAATCATTGCCATTAGCAGAGATAATGCAGGCATGGTTAATTCCAATGAGATTGCTTTTTTTATCTGATCGAAATTTATTATTAATTCCTATTTCAATACGAGTATTTTTATTTGCATTTTTTCTTATTATTGGTAAGCCGAAAAAAATATTATTCTTTCCAATTTTTATACCTAAAATATTTAATTGAAAATAGCAAATTCGAGTATCAATCATGCTTTTAATTAATATAAGTGTATTTTGATACCGATTAAATATTCTAATCAATAGTTTTGACATTTTTTATAAATAATTTATAATATATATATATCGAAATAAAATATGTAAAATCGCTTAATAATCTCGTTATCAAGGCTCCCTTAATATCTAGCCATTTTACTAGCCAAATATTTCCACATATTACTACTATTCCTGTAAATATTGAAGCATTCCTTAGTGATTTTCCATGCCCCTTAGATCCAAGAAAGCGATTGAAGATGTCGCCAAAACCATGTATAATTGTGCCAATAGCAAGAAGCCTGGCTATCGAACCCACATGAGCATAATCAGTTGAATAAAATAGGTAAACTATTTTATCAATTAATAAAAAATAAACAATAAAAACTATAACTGCTAGTGTTGCAGAGTAGCCAATAATTTTAGATGGAATTTTTAATTGAGTGGCAAATTGTTTATAATAAACCGATCCAATTGAAGATGCAATAATGGTAAGAGGAGCTGAAATAGTGACAGCGAGCGTATAAAATCCAACATTTACGTTATTGGTATTATATAAACTTAAAAAAAAACCAGCCAGATATTGACTACTGACAGATAAAACAGAACCAATATATACTTGAAGACCATACTTTTTATTTTCGTGCAAAAGATACTTAATACCTACTTTAACCTTATTTAATTCAAGGTTTTTCTTTTCAAAAAAAATAAATACAAGTGCAATAATAATAAAACCACTAAGTTGAACGGCTAAAGCTGTGTTTGCATTAGGTATAATAATATAAGTAAGCAGCAAAAAAACGACTTGAAAAAAAAGTTGTGGAATGAATTGAAAAAACGATAGATTTCTGATTTTATTTTCGCCAATGTATTTATTTTCAAACATTGTTTTAAATTGGTAGCCAAATAGTAATGGAGCAAACCAAAAAAAGTAGAGGCTTAGTTCGCTTTGTTCAAAACTTTTTTGAATTAAACCAAATATCATGCTACATAAGGTAAGTATAACTGATAATATTATCGATATAGCAATAAGACCACTTGTTATTTGTTTTTTTATTTCATAGTTTTTCTCTATTGCTAAAAGTCTTGATCCGGTAACATAAACTCCTGCTTGTAGTAAGCTCGATAATAGCATGAAAATATTAGTTACATATCTAAAATCGCCAAATAGCTCAGGGCCAAGTACTCGAGCAGTTAGTACAGAGTTGGCAATGCCAAGTATTGTACTAAGTGCTAAACCACTATACATCATGCTTATTTGTTGTATTTTTTTGTTGTGTGTTATTTTAGTTAACTTTAATATCATAAAGTTTTACTCTTTTTGATTTGTTGAATAAGTTGTAATTGAATAAACAATAACCGGTACTAAAAGCAGCAATATAAAAATAGATGTTTATTGAAAATGATATGTAAATAGAAAGGCCTGCACAACCTAAAATCCACAACAGCAGCATAAAGCCATTAGCAAAATGTTTGATGTTTTTGCTAGTAATAGCAAATCTTAACGGAATAAGCATTAGTAACAAGAAAAGAAATGTTGGTAGTATCCCAGCCCACCATGCAGTTAAAAGCCATTGATTATCGAGCCATTCATAGTCGCGTCCATCCCAATTCCAGTACGAATCCGTACCTGCGCCTAATAATAAGTCGCTCAATTTTAACTGGTTGGTGAATTGGATAATTTGATCTGTTCTTGTGTCGTCCTGTATTCTGTCCTCAAGTAAAGCCATCCCCTGTATTATTTTTTGTCCAGTTTCGGACTCGATAAGAGAATTAAGTGATATAATAAAAAGTATAAATATTAAAATAAGGGCAATAACATTTAATGGTTTTGATATTATTTTACTTTTTATTAAATAAATAAATAAAATTATGGCGTAAAGCGAAATTGTTGATCGGGTTACTATTAATATCGAAGCGAACATGCCAATTATTAAGCAAGTTACTATAATAAGTCTTCTTTTTTTATTATTGATATTAAAAAAAAGAGTAACAGGTAAAACCCATAAATGATTATTTGAAATGGCACGTAAATATAACCAAGCTTGATGTCTGTCAAAACTAACTCCTAGTTTACCTATGTTTATTAATAGTCCAATGCTTAATGCAATTAATCCAAAGTAAAGTACATTATTTATTTTATTTACCCGTTCGTTATTACTAGTTGTAAAAATAACGCTAAATGCTAACCACGGACCGGGTGCTTTAACTGAAAAAAAATTACTTGGATCGATACCTTTGCCATCGCGGAAATAAATAGCTGTTATCCACAATAATATAATAAAATAAATAATTTTGATATATTTTTTGAAATATTTGCCTTCGTAAATCAAAGCTAAAAATCCACTGGTGATAACAGATATTGCAGATATATATTTAAATATATCGCCTGTTGAAAAGTTTGGTGTTTTAACCTGGCTCAATAATATATTTTGTTCAAAAAAAACTTTTATGAAACCACAGATAAAGCCAATAATTAGTAAGACTGTTATTGTTTTATGAATTTTAACCATTATAAAATTCTGTATTAATATATATCATAACCATTAGCAACTCCTTTTACCTGCTCATTTAGGGGAAGGGCTATGGAAGGGGGGCAATGTGTGTTTGCAAACCCTCTTTCCCGTTTCCCCCAAAGGTGGAAAGGCTGATTTGCATCTTTGTTAATTGTTGTTGTAAGTTTTAGTTGTTTAGGTGTTTAACTGTTTAGGTGTTTAACAGTTTAGTTGGTGAACAGAATGGGCTAAATCCTTATTGATAAAGTTTTTTATTGTTTGAACTTTGTGTAAGTAATAATAAACCTCGTAATTATCCGCAACTCTTGTTCCCTGCCCATTTAGGGGAAGGGCTAGGGAAGGGGGTCAATGTATGTTTGTAAACCCCCTTTCCCGTTTCCCCCAAAGGTGGAAAGGCTGATTTACATTATGGTTAATTGAATATTTGTATTTTATAATAGGTACGAGTTGCAAAATCGCACCAGCTAAATGACATAATAACATATCATTAACAATTAACCATTAACAACTAACTACTTTTTATTTAAAAAATGAAATAAACCAATTAGCAAACGACTTAACGCCATCAGAAATATTAGTATGAGGTTTAAACCCGGTAATATTAACGAGGTTTTCGGTATCGGCCCAAGTTTTTTCCACATCGCCAGGTTGAATAGGCATCATGTTTTTTATAGCGGTTTTACCTAAAGCATTCTCAAGTGTATTAATAAAGTCCATAAGATTAACAGGGTTGCCGTTTCCAATATTAAAAATGCGGTAAGGCAAATTGCTATCGGGAGTTTTTAAAGTAACTTTAAAACAACCTTCAACAATGTCATCGACAAAAGTAAAATCGCGTTGCATATTGCCATTGTTAAACACTTTAATTGGTTTGTTTTTAGTTATAGCATTTGCAAAAAGCATTGGAGCCATATCGGGTCGTCCCCAAGGGCCATAAACGGTAAAAAAACGTAAACCGGTAATGGGTATATTGTACAAATGGGTATATGTATAAGCCATTAACTCATTAGCTTTTTTTGTAGCAGCATAAAGGCTAACAGGCGTATCGGTGCGGTCGTTAACCGAAAAAGGAATTTTAGCATTATTGCCGTAAACCGAGGAGCTGCTTGCAAAAACCAGATGTTTAATGGGGTAATGCCTACATGCTTCGAGAATGTTTAAAAAGCCATTTATATTACTTTGAATATATACATCGGGATTATCAATGCTATACCTAACCCCGGCTTGTGCCGCAAGGTTAATAACAAAATCGAATTGATGATTTTTAAACACAGAAAATAAAAACTCTTTATCTTCTAAGTTGGCTCGGTAAAAGCAGTAGTTATTATATGTTTTTGATTCAATTTTTTTATGATACTCAATTCGATGGTAATTTCTGTTTTTACCACCTGTAAAATCGGTTTCTTCCGTTGAGTAAATTCCTGATTCAGCTAAACGAGCATATTTGAGGTTAACGTCGTAATAGTCGTTAATGTTATCGAGTCCAACAACGTTATATCCTTCATTCAATAGTTTTTTAACTAAATGAAATCCAATAAATCCGGCACTTCCGGTTACCAGTATGTTCATGTTTTATTATTGTTTAATTGTTTATTAGCCCCCTATTCCCGTTTCCCCAGAGGTGGAAAGACTGATTCGCATCTTGGTTAATTGATTATTTGCATTAAATAATGGGTGCAAGTTACAAACTCGTACCAGCAAAGGGGCTTATTTTAAACATTAAAACACAAGACCAAAACCTAATGAGCCACACTGCATACTACCTTCGGCATATACCAAAAAATAACGATTAATTTGGTATTTAACTCCAATTTGTGGTGAGATGAAAAAGGTAATATCTTCTTTGTCATCATTTCCTTTACCTAAGTAAGTTCCAATAGATAAACCACCATAAACATCGAAAGGTGAAAAGTTACGATACGATAATTTAAACAAATGGTAATGAGCTCTTAACCCAATGGCAGGTGTTTTGTTATTTGCTCCAAAGTGATAACCTCCTAATGGTTCGCCAATATAATAGTTGGCTTGTAAACCAAACGAAAATTTACTTGCTGTACGGTAGTCAAATGCTTCCTGAACTCCAACAACACCAGCATATTCTAATCCGGTAGTAATACCTTGAGAAAAAGTAAAGCTGGTAATTGCACCATATTTATTATTGCGGCTTGCAATAGAACCACCTGGTCTGTCCCAACTGTATTTACGAAATGAGTTTTTTCTTTTCGCTGGTGCAGCGGCTTTTGTGTGCGATATGAAAGATATGTTTATGAAAATTATGATTAGCAGGGATATAATTGTTTTTGATTTCATTGTATTATGTTGCTATATACAAGGGTTAAATATATATTTTTTATTTCACTTGATAAAATGTTATTGTTATATTATTATTAGTTAAACTGTTGAATTTTTAAAATTGATATTGAATTATTTTATTTTATGTGAATTACACACTTGAACCAGGTTTTTTTCACAGCTTCGCCACGTCAGTCCCATATTTAGAGGACTAACTAATAATAAATATGTATGTCGGTTAGACAAAATTTTGGCAAAAATAGTGTTTATATACGGGATGGCATATATAAAAGTTAATAATTACAGATGAAATTTATATGTTTTTTTGTTAATTGTTTGGTAGTTAGTGTAAATGGTACACAGGTGATTTGTGTTTAGATGTTTATTTGACCTTCTTTCTTGTTTCATTCATAGTGGAAAGGCTGATTTGCATTTTGGTTAATTGTTGTTGTAAGTTTTAGTTTTTGAGGAGTTTAATTATTGAGGTGTTTAGGTGTTTAGTTGGAGAACAGAATGAGCTAAATCCATATTGTTAAAGTATTTATTATTTGAATTTTGTGTAAGTAATAATAAACCACGTAACTGTTCATACCTCCTGTTCCCTGCCCATTTAGGGGAAGGGCTAGGGATGAGGGGCAATGTGTGTTTGTAACCCCCTTTCTCGTTTCCCCCTAAGGGTGGAAAGGCTGATTTACATTATGGTTAATTGTTGTTGTAAG
>JAFGQQ010000445.1 GCA_016935595.1 Bacteroidales bacterium | reverse complement strand
TATGTTGTAACTGAATGGGGTGCTACGGGCCACTGGGAAGTTCCCCGCACCGAATGGGATATTCCCATTGAGCAAACCAGCTCGGAAAAAGCCAATGTTATCATGGAGCGTTGGAATAAAGCTATTATTTCAAATAAAACACAGTGCCTGGGTTCGTATGTTTTTTTATGGGAACAGAAGCAGGAAAGAACACCAACCTGGTATGGATTTTTTCTTGAATCGGGTGAAGAAACAGAACCTGTTGATGTAATGCATTATGTTTGGACAGGTAAATGGCCTGAAAACAGGGTGCCCCGATTGGATTCAATATTTCTGGATGGAAAAAAACGTTTTGATAACATTCATCTTAAAGTAAATCATAATTATATTATTGATCTTTATAGTCATGATTTCGATAATGATACTTTAACTTTGAATTATGAGGTATTACCTGATATCCCAGAATATTGGAAAGGAGGGGGGGATTTTGAAAAAAGACCCGATACTATTGCTAAAGAAACTGATCTTCCTTACACAGGAAAGATAAAAATATCTGCACCGGGAGTAGCAGGTCCATACAGAGTATTCGTTTATATTTTTGATGGACATAATAATGCAGCCACTGCAAATGTGCCATTTTATGTTGATTAATCAAGCATGTAAGTAATGTCTATTCTTTTAAAAAATGATATTTTATGTATTGAAATAGATACTCCGGGAGAAAATTGCCATTCATCAAGGTTTGACTGGACAGGTCAAATTACCCAAATTATTTATAAAAATAAATATACTTTCTGCACCGAAGAAACTCTAAATCCTGATTTAATAAATATCAGAGGCAGGGGACTTTATAATGAATTTGGTATTGATACTGCATTAGGATATAATGATTGTGAAGTTGGTGAGGTTTTTCCTAAAATAGGTGTTGGATTATTGCTGAAAGATGCTAATGAACCATATAACTTTTTCAAGGATTATAAAGTCTATCCATTCAAAACTTCTGTGAAGTACGATATTTTATCTCTTACATTTGTTTCTTATCCAGAACCATGCAATGGTTATGCTTTTATTTTAAATAAACATATTGTTCTTTATGGTGATTCATTTACCATTCAATATTTCTTAGAAAATACAGGTGAAAAAACAATAAAAACTAATGAATATTGCCACAATTTTTTATCAATTAACAGAAAAGAGATTAACAAAGATTATAAGTTAATTTTTCCTTTTATAATAGATCAAAATAAAATTAAAGAAAAAGTCGATCCGGATAAAAATTTAATTATTTCTGATAATTCAATTTCATGGAAAACAATAGGAAAAGAACAGTTTTTTATTGGAAATATAAATACAAGTAAGGAAGTAGATGCATACTGGTCTTTAGAAAATTATGAAGAAGGAATTGGTATAAAGGAGACTGGGAATTTTAAAACTAATAAAATAAATGCGTGGGGAAATATCCATGTGGTAAGTCCTGAATTATTTATTAATATTAATATAGAACCCGGAAAATCAATGACATGGGAAAGAAAGTATGAAATATTTCAATTATAATTTTAATTACAATTCAAACTAATCAGTGTGCGAAAATGGATAAAAAGAAGATTTTTATTGGGGATGGCTTATTAAACTTTAATAATGAGAAAGTTATTGGAGATTTTTGTGAAATAAACGGGGAGAAATTTTATAAGATTCAGAATTATGACAGGATGCAGCCATTTTTCATGAGCATTGTAAGTAATTCTGATCATTGGATGTTTATTTCAAGCAATGGCGCACTTACAGCAGGACGAAAAAATGCAGATAATGCTTTATTTCCTTATTATACTGATGATAAAATTACTGATTCGGCAGAAATAACCGGTAGTAAGACTGTTATTTTTATTAATAAAAACAATAAAAGCTTTTTATGGGAACCTTTTTCTCAATTTGTTAAAAATCAATATAAAATTCAGAGAAATATCTATAAAAGTGTTATAGGTAACAAATTAATTTTCGAAGAAATAAATATTGAACTTGAAATTACATTTCGATATACCTGGAAGAATTCAGATAAGTTTGGTTTTATAAAAAAATCAGAGATTTTAAATAATTCTGATAATCAAATTGAGATTGATATTCTTGATGGAATACAAAATATTTTACCATACGGTATTGACCATACATTTCAAAACAGGTTTAGTACACTGATTGATGCCTATAAGAAAAACGAATTATTACATGAACCAGGAATGGGGATTTATTATTTGAGCTCAATACCAACTGATAAAGCCGAACCGAGTGAAGGACTTAAAGCTACTATAGTTTGGTCAGTTGGACAAGAGAATAAAAAGTACCTGCTTTCATCAAGGCAAATTAATAATTTCAAGAATGGGGGAGACATTATTGAAGAGACTGATATAAGAGCCTCACGTGGCGCGTATTTTATTAATTCAAGGTTTAATATAGATTCAGGTGATAATAAAAATTGGTATTTAATTGCTGAGATCAATCAGGATATAGCAGATATAAGAAGAATTGAAGAAATAGCCAAAAATACTAAAAATGTTATAGACCATATTGAAGAGGATGTTAAAGCAGGAACTGAAAAGTTAATTAAAATAGTTGCCAATTCCGATGGATTACAATCTTCAAATGATGAATTGATTAATTCCAGGCATTTTTCAAATGTTCTTTTTAATGTAATGCGTGGTGGTATTTTTATTAATAATTATTATATACAAAAAAATGATTTAATAAAATATATTATTCATTTTAATAAAGAAATTGCCAAGAAAAATAAGCAAAGTCTTCAAAGTTTGCCTAAATCTATTCAATATGATGATTTAATTAACAGAATTAAAAAATTAAAGGATATTGATTTATTGCGTTTATGTTATGAGTATTTACCTCTGACTTTCAGCAGACGTCATGGAGATCCGAGTCGCCCGTGGAATATGTTTTCAATAGAAACAAAAAATGAAGACGGATCGGAATCATTAAATTATCAGGGTAACTGGAGAGATATTTTTCAGAATTGGGAAGCCTTAAGTTATTCTTTTCCCGGTTTTGTTGAAAGTATGATATTTAAATTTCTTAATGCTTCAACTGCTGACGGTTATAATCCTTACAGGGTTACCAGGGATGGTTTTGAATGGGAAGAAATTGATCAGGCCGATCCTTGGTCTAATATTGGTTACTGGGGCGACCATCAAATTGTATATTTGCTGAAATTATTAGAAATATCTAAAAATTATCATCCTGAAAAATTACTTGATCTTCTTTCAGCCGAAATATTCGTATTTGCCAATGTACCATATAAAATAAAACCCTTCTCTTCTTTAATTAAAGATCCCAAAAGTACTATTGATTTTGATGAGGAATTAAATACAGAAATAAAACTTAGAGTAAAGGAACTGGGAGCTGATGGTAAATTAATTCTTGATAATTCAGGCAAAGCTTATAAAGTTAACCTTATTGAAAAATTATTAATTCCATTTTTAGCCAAATTAAGTAATTTTATTCCTGAAGCAGGTATTTGGATGAATACTCAAAGACCTGAGTGGAATGACGCTAATAATGCCCTGGTTGGTTCGGGTGTTTCAATGGTAACTTTATATTATATGCGACGTTATGTAGTGTTTTTTTTGAATTTATTATCATTATCTGGAATACAAGAGATTCGGTTATCTGAGGAAGTTGAGAAGTTGATTAGAAAAATTAGCGAAATCCTATATAAAAACAAGAAATTACTTAATGGTAAAATTTCTGATAATGATCGTTTTAATATATTAAGCTACTTAGGAAATGCAGGTTCTGATTATAGAAAAATTATTTATGAAAGAGGATTTTCTGGTAGAAGATCTAAAATTCAGATTTCCGATTTAAAATCATTATTCGAAATTTCACTTGAATATATTGATCATTCAATTAAAGCCAATAAAAGGACAGATGGTTTATATCATGCCTATAATTTAATTAGTATCAATGATAAAAAGATAAAAATTAGACATTTGTATGATATGTTAGAGGGCCAGGTGGCAGTATTAAGCTCAGGATTTTTAAATAGTAATGAAGTTGCTGAAATACTCCAATCTCTTCGAAAAAGTAAAATGTACCGGGCAGACCAGAAAAGCTATACATTATATCCCGATCGTGAATTGCCTAAATTTATTGAAAAGAATAATATCCCAAAGGAACTGGTTAATAAATCGAAAGTGATTCAGGAACTTATTAAGGACAATAACCAGGATATTGTTTTAAAAGATTTAAATAATGTTATCCATTTTAATGGATCATTTAGAAATGTTCATGATTTGAAAGAAAAACTTGAAAAATTAAAAACAACAAAATATAAAAATCTTGTTAATAATGAATTTGAATTAGTGCTTGAAATATTTGAACAGGTGTTTGATCATCAGTCGTTTACAGGCCGATCAGGTACTTTTTATAAATACGAGGGTCTTGGTTGTATTTACTGGCATATGGTTTCAAAACTATTACTTGCAACTGAAGAAAATATTTATAAAGCTTATAAAACCAAGGTTGATAAGAAATTATTAAACAAAATAAAGAAATCGTTTTATGAAATGCAGGAAGGTATTGGATTGCATAAATCTCCATTTGAATATGGTGCTTTTCCAACCGATCCGTACTCTCATACTCCCGGAATAGCAGGAGTTCAGCAACCCGGAATGACAGGACAGGTAAAAGAGGATATAATTACACGCTTTGGACAACTTGGAATTCGAATTGAAAATGGTGAAATTTCATTTAAGCCTGTTTTATTAAAGAAGGATGAATTTGTACAGAACAAGAAAAATTTTAAATATTATAACATTAATGATGAACTAAAAACCATTGAACTTGATAATAATTCTCTAGCATTTACTTTCTGCCAGGTCCCAATAATATATAAACTGGCTGATTCATATAAAATAATCATTTATAACAAGAATAATAAAATCGAAGAATTAGAAAGTATTTCAATTAACCGGGAAATAAGTAATAAAATTTTTAACAGGCAATCGAATATAGAAAAGATTATTGTTGAAATAAGCAATACACAATTCGAATGAATAAATTAAACCTAAAACTT
>JAFGQQ010000062.1 GCA_016935595.1 Bacteroidales bacterium | reverse complement strand
TGGGGGTGGATTGATTTAATTAGTTCATGGCCGGTTGTCTCAAGTTTTTTACCTACAACCAGCTCAGCAATCATTTCAGTTACATTAGCGCCTACCAGATGTGCGCCGAGTAACTCTCCGTATTTTGCATCGAATATCAATTTTACAAATCCGTCTTTTTGCCCGGCAGCGCTTGCTTTACCAGATGCAGTAAACGGGAATTTTCCGGTTTTTATTTCATAACCGGCTTCTTTTGCAGCTTTTTCAGTTAGTCCTACCGATGCAATTTCGGGATTTGTATAGGTGCAGGCAGGTATATTTTTATAATCAACAGGTTCAGGATTCAGACCGGCAATTTTTTCTACGCAGGCAATGCCTTCGGCCGAAGCTACATGAGCCAATGCAGGTGTGTTAATAATATCGCCAATTGCATAAATGCCATCTACAGAGGTTTTATAAAATTCATTAACTTTTATTTTGCCTTTTTCGGTTTCAATTTTTAATTCTTCAATCCCAATTTTTTCGATATTCGGGGTAACACCAATTGCTGATAATACTATTTCAGCTTCATGAGTTTCTTCTCCTTTTTTTGTTTTAATTATAACTTTGCAATTTTTTCCAGTAGTATCAACTCTCTCAACTGTAGATTCAACCATCACATTAATCCCGGTTTTTTTAAACGAGCGTGCCAGTTGCTTTGAAACTTCTTCATCTTCAAGAGGAACTATGTTTGGTAAAAATTCAACCAGTGTGACTTTTGTTCCCAGGGAAGCATAGAAATTGGCAAATTCACAACCTATGGCACCTGAACCGACAACTATCATTGATTCGGGCAGTTTTGACAATGTTAATGCCTGTCGGTAACCAATAATTTTTTTACCGTCTTGTTTTAAGTTTGGAAGTTCTTTTGACCTGGCTCCAGTTGCCAGTATGATATATTTCGAAGTGTATTTTGTTTTTTTGCCTTTTTCATCTTCAACCTCAACAGTTTTGTTGTCAATCAGTTTCCCAAATCCTTGTAGGACTTCTACTTTATTTTTTTTAAATAAAAACTGTATACCTTTGCTCATACCTTCTGCAACCATTCTGCTTCGCTGTATTATTTTCTGAAAATCTGGAATAGCTTCGCCTTTTATGTCAATACCGTAATCTCCGGCATGTTTAATGTAATCGTACACTTGGGCGCTTTTTAGTAAAGATTTGGTTGGGATACAACCCCAGTTAAGACAAATACCACCTAATTCAGCTTTTTCAACTACTGCGGTTTTAAACCCTAATTGCGAAGCCCTAATAGCAGCTACATATCCGCCAGGCCCACTGCCAATAATTATTATATCAAAATTCATATGTATTACTTTCTTAGTTTTATGTCTGAAATATAATAATAACAATACAAATGGTCAATTGTTTTAGTAAATATTATTCATTTTAAGTTTTAGTTTTTAAAGAAAATTGTAATATTACTTCAAATCTAAAATCTGTTTTGGTATGGAAAATAATATTACAATAAACCAGGATACCTGTAAAAAATGCGGATTATGTGCCGAAGTATGCCCAAATAAAATTATGGTATTTTCAAAAGATGAAGGAATATCAATACGGGAATCGCGTATTGCAATTTGTATTAAATGCGGACAATGCATGGCAGTATGCCAGTCGGAATCAATTTTTATTGAAGGATTATCTTATGAAAATGATTTTTTCCCTTTACCTTCCGAAGTTGCCGATGAAAAATCATTTTTCAGTTTACTGGCAACTCGCCGTTCGATTCGGAATTTTAAAGATAAACCGGTTCCCCGCGAAATTCTCGAAAAAGTTGTAGAAGCTATAAAAATGTCGCCTCCAAGTTTTCCACCGGTAAAAATAGAACTTACAGTAGTTCAGGATACTGCTATAATGAAAAAAGGGCTTCCTTTAATGATCGAATTTTATGAATTTATGGTTAATGCCATGAAAAATCCAATGATGCGTTTTTTTATCAGGCGAAACGCTGGAATTCAAAAGTATAATGTTATAAAAAACCATGTTTTGCCTTTGATGAAAACCAGGTTGCCCGAATTAAAGTCGGGGAAGGAAGATACAATTACACGCGGCGCCCCTTCTATGATTATTTTTCATGCCAACAGAAATGAAGAGAATTATCATACTGATATATATCTTTCGGTAGCTTTTGCTATTTTGGCAATACATTCGATGGGACTGGGGGCAACAGTAATTGATTTAATCTATGCTGCAGTTGAAAAGAAAAAAGAACTCAGGGAATTGTTGCATATCCCTCAGGAAAACGAAGTTGTGGCATCCATTATTTTGGGGTATCCAAAAATTAAATACAGAAGAGGGATTAGAAGAAAATTAAAAGGAGTTGAATATATTTAAGAGGCTGTCCAAAAAGTTTTATTTTTGCCACAAAAAATGAAATCACGAAAATTCACAAAAACATATTATTTTGGTTTACAGTATTTTGTGTAATTCTTTGTTTTGAAGTTTCCGCCTTCCAAAGCAGAACGGCAGACAGGTTAGTGGCATTCTTTTTATTTTTTACTTGTTGGACGGCCTCTTTAAAATTAATGTATTTATTGTATGATTTTATTGGATAAAAATGAATATTATAAAGTTAAAGACCATCTTAACGATATAACTTTCAATAATTTATTTGCCAGATCGATTATTGATCAAAATGTTAAAGGGATTGTATATGTTGATAATGCAGTAATTCCGGTAACTTTTTATATCAGGCATCCTTACGGTTTATCATTGCTTTATGGAAATACCGAAAATCAGGAATTTAACAAATGGTTTACCGGTTATGCCCTGAATGTTGAAAAAGTGCGCACAAAACCGGATTGGATGCAAGTTTTTCCGGATACATGGAATAATAAAATAATTCAATTATTGCCTGGGAAAATTTTAAAAGTAACTGATTGTAATATTAGTGAAGCAACAGGAAAAGTTGAAATACATAATCGTGTTAATTTTAGGTTCAATCGGGAAAAATACACCAGATATAATTTTAAAAACCTTGGAAACGAATTTTCAATAAAGCCAATTAACAAAGAATTATTTGATGTTATGCAGGGAACTGTTATTCCAAGATACTTTTGGGATACTGCGGAAGATTTTTTGAAATATGGAACAGGTTTTAGTTTGTTTTATCAAGACAAATTGGTTTCTACAGCATTCTGTGCCTTTATTCACGATAATAAATTTGAAATTGGAATTGAAACATCGGAAAGTTTTCGTGGAAAAGGATTTGCACAATATTGTTGTTCAGAATTAATTAACTATTGAATTGAAAATAATTATGAACCAATTTGGTCATGCCGTTTTGAAAATACTTCTTCCTATAAGCTTGCACAAAAACTGGGGTTTGAGCCGGTTTTTTCTATTCCTTTTTATAAATTACCCTAAGAATGGCCATGAATATTCGTGTAAAAGATTACTTTTGAAATCTTAAAAGTATTTACACATCTTACTAATATTTGTTGAGGATATATCAATAAAAAACATTTTTGTTGGGTGGTATTTTAAACATCTTCGTTTTAGTAAAATAAGCAGGTATATAAATAACTTATAGAAATAAAAAAGAAAAAATGAAACATCCATGATAAATTTTTATCATAAACGAGAATGTTTTTTGATGGATGTTCTCCCGATAATTATCGGGATGACAATTAAAAATTAAAAAATAAACAGATGAATTATAAATCCAATTTTTGCCTCAGGATGTTCTTTTCCGGTACTCTTGTTTTAATTACAATAATTACCAATCAGGCACAAAATATACGTATTAATGAATTGATGCCTGAAAACCATACAATTATTAAAGATTGCGATGGAGATTTTTCAGACTGGATTGAAATTTATAATCCGACTTCAGATTCAGTTAATCTAACAAACTGGTCGCTAACCGATGATTATATTCATCCTGACAAATGGAAATTTCCGGAAGTCTGGATAGCCTCTAAATCGTATCTGTTAATATTTGCCTCTGAAAAAAATTACTCGGTTGCAGGGAAGGAATTACATACAAATTTTAAATTAAATACCGAAGGGGAATTTTTAGGTTTATATGACCCCTTTCAAAATGCAGTTAATGTTTTTTCACCATCCTATCCTGAGCTTCAACCTGACTTGTCGTATGCATTTAATGTTAATGGTTATATAACAAGTATAATCCCCACTCCGGGAACCGAAAACCGGTTTGAAGATCAGCAATATCTGTTGCCGCCGGTTTTTAGCCATAAACACGGTTTCTATAATACTCCGCTTAAAATCGGAATTACTTCTGATAATGCGAATTCAATCATAAAATATACTACCGATGGCAGTGAACCCTCATTGAATAATGGGATACAATACACCGATTCAATTTATATTGGAACAACTGCGGTAATTCGGGCAGTTGTTATCCAGACTGAAAAAGCTAAAAGTAAAATTGTAAGCCAAACATATATTTTTATTCAAGATGTCATTAAGCAACCTAATAATCCTGTAGGATATCCTTCTGAATGGGGGCCTTATACGGCAATGCCTGGAATTGCCATTGCTGATTATGAGATGGATACGGAAGTAGTCAGTGACTCACGATATAAAAACGATTTTGAAGAGGTATTTTTATCTATTCCAATCATGTCAATTGTTACTGATATTAATAATCTTTTCTCGAAAAGTACAAATGCCGATTCCGGGGGAATATATATTTACACCGGTGCCCCTGAAAATGATGATGAACCCGGATTAGGAGATGGATGGGAACGGCCTGCCTCAGTTGAGTATTTTGATAATGAAGGATTACATGATTTTACAATTGATTGCGGATTGAGGTTACATGGAGGGCATAGCAGAAGGGCAGAGAAGACCCCTAAACATTCGTTTCGTATATTATTTAAAGACAAATACGGAGCCCCTGAGTTGAATTATCCAATTTTTGGAGAAACCGGCAATGTTGCTCAATCATTTACTAATCTTATTTTACGCGCAGGTTATGGTAATACATGGCTTCATATGAGTTCCGGTGAAAGGTCAAAGCATCAGCTGATACGAGATTTGTGGGCGAAAGATGCCCAATTGGAAATGGGAAACCTTTCAGGACATGGTAATTTTGTTCACCTGTTTTTAAATGGTCTGTATTGGGGTATTTATAATCCAACCGAACGTATCGATAAGAACTTTGCTTCAACATATCTTGGTGGTGATGGGAAAGACTTTGATATTATTAAAGACTATGCAACTGTTGTTGACGGGAATGATATTGCATGGTTTGAAATGCTTGAAATGGCAAGGCCTGGTTTGTCGGATAACATTATTTATCAACGTTTACAGGGGAAGAACCCAGACGGGACAATAAATCCGGATTATCCTGCATATTTGGATGTTGAGAATTTTATTGATTATATGCTTTTAAATTTCTATGGCAGCAACTGGGATTGGGACCATCATAACTGGGTTGCACTTAGAAACCGCAAGACACCCGGTAAAGGATTTGTTTTTTTTAGTTGGGATGCTGAGCATATCATTGAAGATGTATATATGAATGTATTATATAATAACAATACTGATTGTCCAAGTGAGTTATTTCAATTGCTTTTAAAGAATGAAGATTTTCGTCGTTTATTTGCTGAACGTGTTGAAATGCATTGTTTTAATAATGGTGTTTTAACCCCTGAAGCATGTAAACAAAGATGGGTGAAACGTGCCGGTGAAATTGATATGGCAATAATTGCTGAATCTGCCCGATGGGGAGATTACAGAAAAGATGTACACCAAATTTCATCTGCCCCGTTCGAATTATACACTAAGGCACACTGGCTGGAAGAACAATCCTTTATATTAAATGAATATTTTCCCGAAAGAACAGACAAATTTATAAATCAATTAAATAAAGCAGGATTATACCCATATATTCCTGAAACACCTGTTATATATAGTAATACCGATAATGTATTAACGGCTTCATTATATCAAAACTACCCGAATCCTTTCGGCAGTTATACCTTTGTCTCATATTATATATCTTGTCCGGCTGATGTAATCCTTAAAATTGTCGATGCATTCGGAAAAAATGTAGATATAATAACAAATGAATTTCAAAATACCGGATATTACAAGGTAAAAATTGAAACGGCAGGTTATCCTGATGGGATTTACTATTGTGTTTTAATAACAGATAAAGAAATACCAAAAACCATTAAAATGATACACTTTAATAGAAAATAAGTTTTTCAGAAATTAAAAATTATGCCTAATACTCCGGCTAAAATCCCTAATAGCAGCTTAATGCCTTTTACTTCAAAAAATTTACGTTTTGATTCGGCAAACAATGGCAGTGCAGCATGTCCGTCTTGCACAATTGAGTTGGCAAGTAAAATACTGAACGGAATTGTGCCGTTTACAAACAAGGAAACAAATAAAAGGTGAGGACCGGATTCCGGAATAATACCAATTAATAAAGCAACAAATAATACTAAAATCATATTATCGCCAATCCATGACTCAAAGTTTTCGTAACTTAAACCAATGTGTATTACTAACAGGGCAATGAAAGTCCATAGAAATATTTTCAGAAAGTGTTTTTTAATAACATGGCCCCATAAGTGGTCTTCAAGAAAATGATCACTAACAGTTAGAATAACAAATAGAACCAATATAGTAAGAATTATGTTTGTATATCTCATCCATTCTTCAAAATGTGAGTGATTGCCCATGAGGTTATGATGTTGGTGGTTGAAAAAACCCGAGAGCAAAGCGTATATGTATACAATAAAACCAAAAATTAATATTGCCCTCGGAAAACTGATATTTTTATACCTTGATTCGAAAAAACTTTTCTTATGTCCCCCACAGGATATTTCATTTTCGTGAAATTCAAATTTTTGATCTTTTTCCGAAAAATAATACGTTTCTTTTTTTATTGAATCGACTGCATATCCGACTATAATTGCAATTAAGAATAATACAACGCATAAAATTACAGAGGATAAAGGGTCTAATCCGAAAAGCACATATGCTTCATCTCCAAATGTGGCTATTAATGCCGCTAACAATGCCCCAAACCGTATAAGGTTGTGGGTATATAACGAAACAACAATATAACCGCCAAGGCATCCCGGTATAACACCCAGAAATGCTGAAAAGATAACCTGAAGCCATCTTGATTTTTTTAATATGCCAGCCCAAACCCCTTTTGTTTTAACATTTATATATTCGATAATCATCATCATTACCATAACAAATAATGTGATGATAAGAGTTTCTTTTATTATTTCGAGAAGAAAATGCATATTTCTAAGTTTTTAGGATAGTATTGATCATTTTTAATTCATCTTTTGTAAAATTAATATTACTAAGCATATTAATATTATCCATTAGTTGTAATACTTTGCTGGCGCCAATTAAAACAGATGTAACAGCAGGGTTATGAAGTACCCATGCAAGGGCCATTTGGGCAAGGGACTGGTCTCTTGCAACAGCTATCTGGTTTAACTTATTAATTTTATTTAGAACTTCGGGTGTAATTTCTTCAGTTTTTAAAAACCCATGTTGTTTTGCAGCCCTCGAATCTTCAGGTATATCCTTAAGATAACGGTTTGTTAATAAGCCTTGCGCCAATGGCGAAAATGCAATGCTGCCAACTCCATTTTCAATAAGCACATCCGAAAGGCCTTCTTCAATCCATCTTACCAGCATTGAATATTTTGGCTGATGGATTAAAAGAGGTGTGCCGAGTTCTTTTAATATATTAATTGCCTTCAGGGTATCATTTGCAGAGTAATTTGAAATTCCGGCATATAATGCTTTACCTTGTTTTATTGCAAGGCTTACAGCGCCTAAAGATTCTTCCATCGGAGTGTCAGGATCAGGCCTGTGGTGATAAAAGATATCCACATAATCCAGCTTCATCCTTTTCAGGCTCTGGTCAAGGCTCGCCGTTAAATATTTTTTACTTCCCCATTCACCATAAGGGCCCGGCCACATCCAGTATCCTGCTTTTGTTGAAATAATGATTTCATCGCGGTAATTCTTTAAATGAGTATGTAAAATTTTACCAAAATTTTCTTCCGCACTGCCTGGCGGTGGACCGTAATTATTGGCAAGGTCAAAGTGAGTAATGCCTGAGTCGAATGCTTTAAAAACAAGGTTTTTAGCATTTTCAAATGAATCAACATGGCCGAAATTGTGCCATAAACCAAGTGAGATAGCTGGCAATTTCAGGCCACTTTTTCCACAACGGTTATAAATCATCGAATCGTAGCGGTTTTCTTTAGCAGTGTAGTTCATATTAAATTTTTTTCTCTTATAAAAGTGCCAACCTGTTGGCATCAAGTTTTAAAAAGATAAATAACATTAAGGTAAATGCCCAAAGCGAAGAACCTCCATAACTGAAGAAAGGCAATGGAATACCAATTACCGGCACCAAACCTATTGTCATCCCAATATTTATTACGACATGAAACAGAAACACAGAAATTACACAATAACCGTAAACCCTGCTAAATTGTTGTTTTTGTCTTTCGGCAAGAATTATAAGCCTAAGTAATAGCCATAAAAACAATCCAATTACTATTAAAGAGCCAATAAATCCCCATTCTTCTCCTACAGTGCAAAAAATAAAATCAGTGCTTTGTTCCGGCACAAAATTAAATTTAGTTTGTGTTCCCTGAAGAAACCCTTTACCGGATAGTCCGCCGGAACCAATTGCTATTTTTGATTGGTTTACATTATAACCAATGCCTAAAGGGTCTGATTCAATTCCAAGTAATATATTTATTCTTTGCTGTTGATGCTTTTCCAGAAAATTATTAAATACATAATTTACGGTGAAAGTAAAAACTATAGCAAAATAAATAAAAATGAGCAGTTTATAAATATATGTTATTTTTTTGAGGTATCCGAATATTAAGTAAACGACCATGGCTACTGAAAGAGAAATAAAAATTATATAATAATTGGCTGCGTCAATTATGCTAAAATAATCCAGCATGCCAAATAAAGTTAAAATAATACCAAACAAAAAAAGGCCATAAAAAGTATATTTAATATTCCTTGAGAGGTATAAGAAAGTAATAAAACCTAATAAAATTAAACCGGAAATTATATAAACCTCATTCATAATTAAAGTCAGAACAAAAAGTAAAGCGGCAGTTAATCCGGTAAACAGAACCATCCCGGGTAATCCTTCCCTGTATAATGGCAAAACCAATGCAAAGAAAACCAGTGCCGAACCTGTATCGTTTTGCATAAATACGAGCAAGGCCGGTAATAG
>JAFGQQ010000061.1 GCA_016935595.1 Bacteroidales bacterium | reverse complement strand
TCTGTTTTAAACTCTGCGGAAAATATTGAGTGCGTTAAGAGTATTATTGATAAGCAAGTAAATAAATTAGCACTTGTTGTATCTGCATTTGGCGATTCAACCGATGTTTTAATATCTATTTCAGAGTTGGCAGCAATGCACGATTTAAAATATGAAGATGAGGTAAACAAATTTAAATCTTATATTTTAACAATAATAAAAAATTTATTTGGCAGGAATAATCATGATGAAATAGTAATAAAAGTAACAGATTTGTTTAAAGAATTAGAAGATTTGGTTAGTTCAGTTTACAGGATAAAGAATTTATCTGAAAAAATTAAAGACAAAATTTTAAGTTATGGTGAATATATTTCAGCTTCAGTAATTCATTCATATCTAAAAAATACGGTTTTAATTGATGCTAGCCAGTTAATTAAGACAGATAGCAATTTTGGTAAGGCTAATGTTGATTTTGAAAAGTCGAATAAATTGATACTGGAAAGGTTTAAAAGTTTAGAAAAGGTTGCTGTAATTCCGGGATTTATAGGCAGTAATGACTCGGCAGAAATAACAACTCTGGGAAGGGGGGGATCAGACTATTCAGCATCAATAATAGCTGCAGCGCTTAATGCTGAGATTTTGGAAATTTGGACAGATGTTGATGGATTTATGACTGCTGATCCAAAAATTGTTGAAAAGGCATTTGCGGTTAAACAAATGTCATATGCCGAGGCAATGGAACTTTCGCATTTTGGGGCAAAGGTTATTTATACGCCTACAATTCAGCCTGTTTATCAAAAAAAGATTAAAGTAGTTATTAAAAATGCATTTAATCAGCAAGCGGAGGGAACGGTTATTTCAGCAACAGCTGATAAAGATATTTACCCTGTTAAAGGTGTGTCTTCGATTAATGATATTGATTTTCTTACCATTCACGGTCCGGGAATGGTGGGGGTGAAAGGCACATCAGGTAAATTATTCAGCAATCTGGCCAAACACGATGTAAATATTATTTTAATTACCCAGGCTTCATCGGAATATTCTATTTCCTTCGCCATTGATCCCTATGATACAAAAAGGGCAATAGAAGCGATTGAAGAAGAATTTAAATTAGAGATAACTGAAAAAAATGCAATAAAAATAAATGTCGAAAAAGAGCTTTCCATTGTTGCCATTGTGGGCGAGGGCATGCGCCATACACCGGGTATTTCTGCTAATTTGTTTCAATCTCTTGGCCGGAATGGAATTAATGTGATTGGAATAGCTCAAGGTTCTTCTGAATTAAACATTTCGGTAGTTATTAAGAAAAGCAGTTTAAAAAAAGCATTAAACGTTATTCATGAAGGATTTTTCCTTTCACATTATAAAGAAATACATTTATTTTTAATTGGTACGGGTGTAGTAGGCGGAGCTTTAATTAACCAGTTAAAGCAACAACAAAAAGAATTGTTAAACCAGCAGAAACTTAATATTAATTTAATTGGTATTGCCGATATTGATAAGATGATAATAGAACCTAATGGTATTAATTTTGAAAATTGTTTGGCCAAACTTAAGGAGGAAGGTAAACCTGTTGATTTGAAAAAATATACTGACGAAATAATCCAGTTAAATTTAAGGAACAGCATATTTGTCGATTGTACAGCCAGTAAAGAAGTTTCGGATTGTTATTATAAATTGTTAAATTCTTTTATATCAGTTGTAGCAGCTAATAAAATTGCCTGCTCATCGGAAATGGAATTATACAGAAAATTGAAAAAAACAGCTCTCGACAGAAATGTAAAATTTATGTACGAAACCAATGTTGGGGCAGGTTTGCCAATTATTAACACAATAAATAATTTAATAAATAGCGGAGACAAAATTATTGGGATAGAAGCAGTACTTTCTGGTACGTTAAATTTTGTATTTAATGAAATTTCAGGAGATGTATCGTTAAGTAAGGCAATTTTAAAGGCAAAAGAACTAGGTTTTTCTGAACCCGATCCGAGGATCGATTTAAGTGGCATTGATGTGGTCAGGAAAATATTGATACTATCCCGTGAAGCCGGATACCCTCTTGAGCAAAAAGATGTAAAGGTTAAAACTTTTCTCCCGGCTGAATGTTTTGAAGGCACACTTGATGATTTTTGGAAAAAAGTAAAGAAATACGATAACGATTTTGAAGAGAGAAGGAAGGAATTAGAAAAATCGGGAAAAAAATGGCGGTTTGTGGCAAGTCTTAACAATGGTAATGCTAGGGTTGAATTAAAAGAGGTTGACGCCTCTCATCCGTCTTATCCATTGGTTGGATCAAATAATATTATTTTATTAACCACTACACGCTATAAAGAACAGCCCATGATTATTAGAGGTTATGGAGCAGGGGCAGAGGTTACTGCTGCAGGTGTGTTTGGCGATATTATGCAGGTTGCGCATGTTTAAAAAAAGGCTCTCCAATATCCCTGGAAAGCCTTTTAAAAGGGAATAATCCGGCACCACCCGGACTAAATAAAACCGAGAAACTTTAAAATTCTATATTGATGATTTATTATTTATTATTGAAAGTGTTTCTAATTCTGCAAGTTTGATATTATTCTCAATTTCTGTTAATTTATTGATAGCAAAAATCAAATGAAGATTATCAAAATTAAACTCTTCCCATGAAATTTGTTTTTCTTGAATAATTTTTGGTTGAGTATTAAGCATTTTATTATAAAACGATTCTAATTCTGCATTTGAAGCTTTGGAAAAAGATGAAAGATAATTTTTATAATTTTCAATTTCTTTTTTAAGCAATGATGCTTTTCCTTCCCTGATCATTACTTTATTTATAGCATCTTTATTATCCTTTCCTATAATTTCCTCGAGAATAATTTTTTTATTTTCATCAATCGCCATATTGTTATTTTCGGTAATATTTAAAATTATTTCAATTTTTATATCATCAATAATATCCAATAGTTTGTTTGTT
>JAFGQQ010000444.1 GCA_016935595.1 Bacteroidales bacterium | reverse complement strand
ATTAACGCAGCCATCGAAAATGTAGGAAAATTGGAAATTTACAAACTTGAAAAAGGTTTGCCAACCCTGGCTACTGTTGCAGGAGCTGCACCTATGATTGGTTTTCTCGGGACAGTAATGGGAATGATCAGGGCTTTCTACAACATGTCTATGGCTGGCAGTAACATTGATGTTTCTTTGCTTTCGGATGGAATTTACACTGCTATGGTTACTACAGTTGCCGGTTTAATTGTAGGGATACTGGCATATTTTGCATATAATGTATTGGTGGCAAAAGTCGAAAAAATAGTTTTCAGGCTCGAAGCTATAACAAGTGCATTTATGGATTTATTAAATGAACCTGTAAAATAATTTTGGTACAATAATTGGATCAATTATAAAAATTTCTTTATGGCATTAAAAACTACTAATAAAGTTAGCGTGAGTTTCAGCATGTCATCGATGACTGACATTGTATTTCTTTTGTTGATCTTTTTCATGATCACTTCTACCTTAATTCACCCCACGGCTTTAAAGTTACTTTTACCGCAAAGCAGTCATCAGACATCTGCAAAACCGCTAACAACCGTATCAATAACCAGTGACCTTCAATATTATGTTGAAAACCAAAAAGTTGAATTTTCGCAAATAGAAACAATTTTAAAGGAACAACTTGGAGAAAATCCTGAAACATACATTTCACTGCACGCTGATAAAAATGTACCCATCGGAAAAGTGGTGGAAATTATGAACATTGCTAAAGATAATAATTACAAACTAATACTGGCAACTGCCCCAATAAAAAAACAATGATTGGCCTGGTAAAGAATAGAAACGGATTAATTGGCACAATACTCATTCATGGTATCTTAATTTCTATTTTATATTTTTTTGGATTTACCACACCTCTCCCCTTGCCAGCTGAAGAAGGCATTTTAGTAAACTTTGGAACAAGTGAAACAGGAGGTGGATTAACTGAACCGTCTTTCTCAAATGAAAATATTCCACCAAATACCGAAGAAAAAATCCCTGACCAGGGAGAGGAAAGCTTTTTAACCCAGGATAATGAAGAAGCCCCTGAAATTAAAAGCGGCGAAAAAGAAAAAATAAACCAGGAAGAAATTGAAAAACAAAAAGAGATTGAACGGCAAAAAGAAATAGAAAGAAAACGTAAGGAAGAACTGGAAAGACAGAAAAAAGAAAAAGAACAGCAGGAAGCAATTAACAATATGATAACCGATGCTTTTGCAAAAGGGAAGAATAACAATTCCGAATCAACGGATGAAGGAATTAATGGAGTACAAGGAAACCAGGGCGTTGATGTTGGTTCTGTCAATTCAGATAATCATTCGAATATTCCATCGGTTGGAGAAGGAGGTATTAAACCAAGCCTCGAAGGCAGAAATCCTCAATCATTAATAAAACCAAATTATGATTACCAGGTGGAAGGCGTTGTAATAGTTGAAGTTACTGTAGACAGGCAGGGAAAAGTAACAAAAGCTATTCCTGGTATAAAAGGATCGACAACTTATAATGAAAATTTATTGAAAGCTGCAAAAGATGCAGCATTGAAATCAACATTCGACACCAAGCTTGATGCACCTGCATATCAAATGGGTACTATAACTTACTATTTCAAACTTAAGTAATTAGCTTATCAAAGCTATAATTTTAGGTATAAAAATTAGCAATCCAACAATTATTGAACTAATTACACTTAAAAGCACGGCTCCGGCCGATATATCTTTTGCATTTCTAATTAACACATTATGTTCTTCTGTAATTTCATCAGACACAAATTCAAGTGCAGTATTTAAAGCTTCTGTGATAAAAACAAAGAATATAGAAATTAATATTAAACACCATTCAATGATTATTAATTTCAGGAAAAAAGCAAAAATAACAACCAATAAGGCACAAATCACTTCAATTCTAAAATTTGTTTGGGTTTTAAAAAGCAACTTAATGCCGATTATGGCATGATTATAGCTCTGCTTTCTTGAAGTAAAAAAATTATGTTTTATTACTTTTCCCATATTAAAATAATGACAGCAACCAGTCGATTGCTCCAAGTAATTTTAATGCCGAAAACAAAATTACTAAAAGAAGTACAATTCTCACAAATTTTGGTCCCCAGCTTACAGCAACTTTCGATCCGACATATGCTCCAAGCATATTTCCAATTGCCAAAATAAATCCTAATTCATAATTAACCTGTTTATTCAGGATAAAAATAAACAATGCAAAAGGTGTATATATTAATATAATAAAAACCTTAAGGGCATTAGCTTTAATAAGATCGGCTCCAACGCCTATAACCAGCCCGGCAAGTAAAAATAGTCCGACTCCTGCCTGGATAAATCCTCCGTATATCCCAATAAAAAAGAAAATAACCATTTGTATTATTGTGGGTTTACCTTCTGTATAACCTTCCTTTCCTTTTATCCATTGTTCCGGTTTATATAAAATAACAAAAAACATGAATAATAATAAACCTCCAATTGTTTGAGCCATTATTTTTTCGTTAATATCAACAGCAATTTGTGCTCCTATTAATGATCCGATAATTGCCGGAATTGCCAGCCAAAATCCCTGTTTTGTGTTTAATACTTTTTGTTTTTTATAATTTGCAGTTCCCACTATATTTTGTAAAAGAATTGCAATGCGGTTCGTGCCATTGGCAACATTTGCAGGCAAACCCGTAAAAATCAGTAATGGCAGGGTAAGTAGTGATCCGCTGCCCGCAAGCATATTGATAAATCCGGCAAAAAACCCGGCTAAAACTATTGCTAAATAAAGAAGAATATCCATTTAATGAAAATTTCAAATGACAAATACCAAATGAGTTCAATTTAATTGGACATGTTAACCTTAGTGAATTCTTAGTGTTTTTGTGGCTTGGTGGCTAATTATTCTTTGACATTAAATTTGAAAGTCACAAAGAATCACAAATCCATTATCCAAAGCACTTTTAATTAAACTAAAGATTATATTATCAATTAAATTAATGATTTAATATCCTCAATAGTATTTTTTGCAAGTTCATCGGCTTTTTCTTTTGTATTGCTTTCTGCATAAATCCTGATAATTGGTTCGGTGTTTGATTTTCGCAGATGGATCCATCCGTTTTCAAAATCTATTTTTACTCCATCTATGTCATTTACCTTAAAATTTTTATATTTTTCTTTCATTTTAATTAAAATTTCGTCAACATTAATTTCAGGAGTTAATTGAATTTTGTTTTTCGAAATAATGTATTGAGGATACATTTTTTTTAGTTCCGAGCATTTTTTCCCTGTTTTGGCCAGATAGGTTAAAAATAATGCTATTCCTACCAAAGCATCCCGTCCATAATGCAAATCAGGATAAATCACGCCCCCATTTCCTTCACCGCCAATAACCGCATTTGTTTCTTTCATTATTTTTACCACATTTACTTCGCCAACTGCAGAAGCCGAATATTTTCCGCCATATTTCTCAGTAATATCTTTCAGTGCTCTTGAAGATGACAAATTTGAAACAGTATTACCTTTCTTATTTTGAAGAACATAATCGGCAACCGCAACCAATGTATATTCTTCACCAAACATAGTTCCGTCTTCATTTACTATGGCCAAACGGTCAACATCAGGGTCAACAACAAAACCCAAATCAGCTCGCTCTCCTTTTACTTTCTTCGAAATTGTAGTTAAGTGTTCGGGCAAAGGTTCGGGATTATGCGGAAATTCACCTGTTGGATCGCAATACAGACCAATAATATCTTTCACTCCCAAATCCATTAATAATTTGGGAATTGCTATTCCGCCAACTGAATTAACGCAGTCAATAACTACTTTAAAATTTGCCGCTTTTATTGCCTTAATATCAACTAAAGGCAATTCAATTATTTTTTTTACATGAATATCAATATAATCAGAAATATGTTTTATTTTTCCTAAAGAATCAACCTCTGCAAAACTGAAATTTTCATTTTCTGCCAAACTTAATAATTCTTTACCGTCAGAATCACTTATAAATTCACCCTTTTCATTCAATAGTTTCAATGCATTCCACTGCTTTGGATTATGGCTTGCTGTAAGTATTATACCCCCGTTTGCTTTTTCTTCAGTAACTGCTATTTCAACTGTTGGAGTAGTGGCTAAACCAATATCAATTACATCTATTCCTATTCCTAATAATGACCCGGTTACAATCTGATTAACCATTTCGCCCGATATTCTTGCATCACGGCCAACTATTACTTTTGGTTTTTTAACGTTTTGATTCTTTCTAATCCATGTTCCGTATGCAGCTGTGAACTTCACTATATCAAGCGGACTTAAGCCTTCGCCAGGTTTGCCTCCTATTGTACCACGAATTCCGGAAATTGATTTGATTAGAGTCATGTTTTAAAAATTTATTTCTGGCAAAGATAATTTTAATAAATTAATATTTCGGATATATCTCTTTCACTAAATCGGTTTTATCCCTGTCGGCATTTATCCCAAAGTGTTTATTTACCATAAATGATATAACGTTTTCTACATACATGTCAGGATTGATATACATGGCATTATGATCAAGCTCAACATACATATGGTCTGTAAAACTCTTCATCATTGAATCGGGATTAAAAATTATCTTTTCGTATATAACCGGATCATCTTTGGCTTTTTTCTTAAGTTTTTTTGCCATTTTTTGTGCTAATAAATTTTGTTTGGTTTCAATAATTAAACCTGTTGAAATATTTGGAAAATAAATATTGTTAAAATCATATGTTGAAAGATCTATCACAGTCTTTCCATGTGTTAACCTGATTAAAAAATCCGGGTATATATATGAAGCAATATTTGAAATTCTTTCTTCAATAGGAGCTCTCATTACCACTATTTTTCCGAGATTTTGTAGTTTCTCATTTGTTAAATATTCTTTTAATATAATTCCGCCGGGGATAAAACATAAAAAATTTACTTTATCATATTCCTGGTAATTAATTTTAATTAATTCCTTCTTTAAATTTTTTATACATTTATCAATTCCTTTTTTCGAATAATAATCCAGAATAATTACATCATAATTGCATCGTTCAGTAATATACTCTATCAAATTTATTAAATCCTTCTTTTTAGCAAATTCAGTGCCTAAAATTATTAGCGCTTCATCAGGATTTCCTGGTAAAGTTATATCACTGGCCTCAATTGAATTAACCTCAATAAATATTAAAACAAAAATAATTTTAAAATATAATGCTTTCATTTTATTATCCGGTTTCTGTAAAAATATATAATTAAAATTATGAATTAATCGCCAAGAAAAAATAATCTCATAAAAAATATTACATTTGTGACCCCTGGTTCATGAATAGAAAAAATCAATGAAAACTAAAAATCCAAAACAAGGTTTCTATAAAAAGCCTCAAAATTTCAAAAAAATGGCAAACCCTCCAAAACCTGCCAAACCACTGAAAGAAGAACTTGTTAGGCTTAATAAATTTATTGCAAACTCCGGATTATGCTCAAGGCGTGAAGCTGATGAATATATAAAAAACGGATTAGTTACTGTTAATGGAAAATTAATTACTGAACTCGGAACAAAAATCAAATCAACCGATCTGGTAAAATTCAATGGCACAACCATAAAGTCTGAAAAGAAAGTATATCTTCTTTTAAATAAACCTAAAGATTATGTTACAACAGTTAAAGATCCCTATTCGAAAAAAAATGTAATGGAACTCGTTAATAAAGCATGCAGGGAGAGAATTTACCCGGTCGGTCGGCTCGACCGTAATACAACAGGTGTACTACTTTTTACGAACGATGGGGACTTAGCAAAAAAATTAACTCATCCAAAATTCAATAAGAAAAAAATATACCATGTTCATCTCGATAAAAATTTATCGAAACCTGATATGCAGAAAATTGCGGATGGGATAACTCTTGATGACGGATTTATCAACGCTGATTCGATAAATTATGTGGACATGAATGATAAAAAACAGATTGGTTTGGAACTTCACTCAGGAAGAAACCGTATTGTGCGGAGAATATTCGAACATTTAGGTTATAGAATTAAAAAACTCGACAGGGTTTATTTTGCGGGTTTAACAAAAAAAGGTTTACAGCGGGGACACTGGAGATTTTTAACTGATAGAGAAATTAATATGCTTAAAATGAATGCGTTTGAGTAAGGATATAAACTGTCTGATGAATCTTCTTCAATTAAAACATCCTGTTATCCCTTAACAAATAAAAATACCCATTATAAGGATATTTTTCATCGGTTTTTTTGCTTGTTTGTCCTGGTGTTGTGCCTGGTTCATCTTCAGTTTCACTGGCAAGTTTTTCTTCTTTCGACTTTTTCTTTTTTCCGCCGAATGTTTTGCCATCCCAGCCTTCAGCTTCTATTACGAAAAAATAAACTCCATTTGGTGCATTTCTTCCTCCCTCGCCATTCATGGTTCCATCCCATTTAATTAATTCTTCATCTGTATTATTATTTTTTTCATTTTCATATACTTTTCTGCCCCACCGGTCGAAAATCAAAATACGGAAATATTTAATCGATTTCCCTTTAATAATCCATTCATCATTATTGCCATCACCGTTTGGTGTAAATACATTTGGTATCTCATCTCTATTTATCTCCGACTCAACTATTTTTATATCAAATTCCATGCTATCAAGGCATCCGTAAATATTATTTTTTGCATATATAACTACATGATAATTCCCGGGATAAATAAATCTATATGTATTTTGGTCTAAAATATCAGTAAACGTCGAATCATCTTTGTATCCGGGAGTTATAGTATCCCCAAAAAGCCACATGATGCTGTCAAAATTTTCTCCGTTATTAATAAAAACAACCTCATCAGGTGCAAAAAAACCATCTTCAACACTCTTTGCAGAATGGGTGGTGTCGACCCTATCTTTTATATCCGGCATCCAGCTTTCGTAAAAATAATATGCTTCCTGAGTATTATCAAACTCATTAATAACTTCATATTCGTACTCGGTATCTTCTTTCTCAATATCAGCTTTTGGTAACCTTACATTTGAAATTGTTTCAGGTTCACCAGTTTCTGTTTTTAAAGCTCCTTTAAATTCTCCAAGATTGTAATAAACTGTATATGGCTTAATCAGTAATGTGTCATAAATATCATAGTATGTAAAATGCTTAGCAGTATCAAATACAACATCAAAATATAATCCTTGACATCTAAATTCATCCGAAGCAGATAAATTTAATATAAAGTAGAAATGATCAATATATAACCAGCAGGTATGAATTTCGAGGGAATCGGTAGTATCAACAACTTCAATCCTATAGCAGCCATTGTCTTTAAGTGGATCATTAAAAATTGAAACCAATTTGCTTGTATCAATTAAAATTGTATCGAATTCTAAACTTTCATTATTAAATTTCATCCATTTAAAATCGGCCAGATAACCACTTCTATGTTGTGCATTCAACTGCCCGGGAATTTGTTCAAGTCTTGCACCATTTGTTAAAGGGGAATGGAAAACAAACAGAGGGTCTCTTTTTGAAGTATCAGAAGGATAATTAACAATAGTGTCGAAATCAGAATTTGTAGCAGTAATTTGTGAAAAAACATTTTCATGGCAACAAAATAAAAACAATATGGCTAATATTTCGAACCGGATAAACCGCATATCTTTTTCTTTCAAATATTTATAACTGTTTATTATGAATAATATTATAACAAACTTTGTTTTTATACTAAACCTGCAAAATTATAAATATAAATCAAATCGTTGCAATGTTGTTAAATTGTCTTTTACAAAGAAAAGTTTTAGTTATTTTTCAATAATCCATTAATCCATTATTCCAAATTTCTATTTTGTGAATAAAATTCTATTTTTGCATTTGTTTGTTGGTTATGCTCAAAGTATATTTAACGAATTTTTAAATTATATTATAAAAAGCCAATTGTGGTAGATTTTCTTCAAGATTTAAACGAAGTCCAGCAAAAAGCAGTTGTTGATTATACAGGCCCGTCGCTTGTAATTGCAGGAGCGGGTGCCGGTAAAACAAGGGTTTTAACGTACCGTGTTGCTTACTTGCTTTATAAAGGTATTAGCGCGAACAAAATTCTTGCTTTAACCTTTACAAATAAAGCAGCCAAAGAAATGAAAGACCGCATTAGTTCATTAGTTGGGGCTGATTTAGCTAAATACCTTTGGATGGGTACTTTTCATTCAATTTTCGCAAAAATATTACGATTCGAATCCGATAAGCTGGGCTATCCTTCAAATTATACCATTTATGATACAATTGATACCAAAAACCTGTTAAAAAAAATTATTAAAGATTTAAACCTGGATGATAAAGTATACAGGATTGGCGAAATACAAAGAAGGATTTCAGGTGCAAAAAACAATTTAATTACTCCGCAGGCTTATAAAAGCAACTCCAGTATAATTGACAGGGACAGGGCAAACCGGAAACCACGACTTGCTGAAATATACCAGATTTATGCTTCCCGTTGTTATAAAGCAGGCGCCATGGATTTCGACGACCTGCTATTAAATATAAATATACTCTTTCGTGATTTTCCCGAAGTGCTGGAAAAATATAAAGAAAGATTCGATTACATTTTAGTTGATGAATACCAGGATACCAATTATGCCCAATATGTAATTGTAAAAAAACTGGCAGAAGATCACAAAAATATATGTGTTGTAGGTGATGATGCACAAAGTATTTATTCATTCAGGGGTGCTAAAATAGAGAATATACTGAATTTTAAAAATGATTACCGGAATTATAAATTATTTAAACTTGAACAGAATTACCGTTCAACAAAAAATATTGTTAATGCTGCAAACAGCGTAATTGAAAAAAATAAAGATCAAATTCATAAAAAAGTCTGGTCGAACAAAGAAATTGGAGATAAAATAAAAGTTATTAAAGCTTTAACCGACAATGAAGAAGGTTATATTGTTTCGAATGCTATTGTCGACATACATCTTCGAGATCATGACGATTTTAAAGATTTTGCTATTTTATACCGTACCAATGCCCAGTCGAGAATTTTTGAAGAATCGTTAAGGAAAAAAAACATACCTTATAAAGTTTATGGTTCAATTTCATTTTACCAGCGTAAAGAAATAAAAGATCTACTGGCCTATTTTCGGTTAGTAATTAACGACAAAGATGATGAAGCATTAAGAAGAATTATTAATTATCCGGTGCGGGGAATTGGAAACACAACTTTAGACAAGCTTGAATATCATGCTAATCAGCATAATGTTAGCATCTGGAAGATAATGACTGATCCTGAAAAATATAATATTAAACTGCAATCAAGAACAATTAACAGCCTTTTAAAATTTATCGAACTTATAATTGGTTTCAAAAAGCAAATAACCAACCAGGATGCTTACGATATAGCTTTTAATATTGCTTCTTCAACAGGTATATTAAAAGAGCTTCATGAGGAACGCACACCCGAAAGCTTAAGCAGGTACGAAAATATTCAGGAATTATTGAACGGCATAAAAGAATTCAGTTTAAATTTTCTGGAAGAGAATGGTAAAAAAGCCATATTAACAGATTATATTGAAAATGTAGCTTTATTAACCGATGCAGACAATGAAAAACCGGAAGATTTTAATAAAGTAACTATTATGACCATTCATTCGGCCAAGGGATTAGAATTCAAAAATGTTTTTATTGCCGGAGCAGAGGAAGATTTATTCCCCTCACCAATGTCACTTGGAAATCCCAATGATTTAGAAGAAGAAAGAAGGCTATTTTACGTGGCATTAACACGCGCAAAACACAGGGCTTTTATCTCATTTGCCGAATCAAGATATAAGTGGGGAAATTTAAATAATTGCTCGCCCAGCCGCTTCATTAAAGAAATCGATACTCAATATGTTGATTTGCCAAAAGAATTATTAGAAGAAATAGAATTTTCAGAAAATGGAAAAATTCCAACATTTCTTTATAATGGAAATACTTTAATGCGAAATTCAAATACCGGAATAAGTCAAAAAGATAATTATTACAATAAGAAAAAACTAATTAAATATTCTGAAGCACAAAAAAATAGTTCAACAATAAAAAATTTTAATTTAAATTTGCGTTCTTCAAATAATTTACAAAACTTTGTGCCTGACGATCCTGAAAAAATTCAGGTTGGAATGCAAATTGAACATCCAAGATTTGGGAAAGGTAAAGTTCTAAGTTTAGAAGGAAAATCACCAAACCTGAAGGCAGCTATATTTTTTCAGAATTTTGGGCAAAAACAATTGTTACTAAAGTTTGCAAAACTAAAAATTATTAAATAATAAAAAATGGACTATAATACCAGCAGAAAAAAACTCTCGCTACCCGAATACGGAAGAAACATACAAAAAATGGTTGACTATATCGTTTCCATAAAAGACAAAGAAGAAAGAAATGATTTGGCAAAAGCAATAATTCAAATTATGGGTAATATGAATCCTCACTTAAGAGATATAAGTGACTTTAAACATAAATTATGGGATCATCTTGCCATTATGTCCGATTTTAAATTAGATATTGACTACCCCTACGATCTTCCTGCCAGAGAAACGTTCACTTCAAAACCACGTCCGGTTGATTACAATATTAACGAAATCAGGTACAAACACTACGGAAGAGTAATAGAACTTTTAATTGAAAGAGCGGTTGAAATGCCAGAAAGTGAGGAAAAAGAAGCTTTAATTCAGGTTATTGCAAATCATATGAAAAAATCTTACTTAACTTGGAATAAAGATTCGGTTGATGATTGGGTTATTTTTAAAGATTTAAAAGAATTATCGAAAAGCAAAATATCAATTGATGAAGAGGATCTTAAGCTCTCTGAAACAAAAGAAATCTTAGCTAAATCGAAAAGAAAAAGGCTTATAAGACCTAAAAAATGATCCTGTATATTATAAAATTTATATATGGGCACATTTAAAATCGAAGGCGGAAAAAGACTAAAGGGGGATATAGTCCCGCAAGGATCAAAAAATGAAGTTTTGCAAGTTTTATGTGCCACATTACTAACAACAGAAAAAATTATAATCCATAATATTCCCGACATTGCTGACGTAAATAATTTAATTAGTCTATTAAAAAATTTAGGCATCTCCATTGAAAAAATAAATAATTCCTCTTATTCATTTCAGGCCAATAATCTCAATCCTGACTACTTATATTCTGAAGATTACAGAAAAAAAGCAATTTGTTTAAGAGGATCGATCATGATTATAGGTCCTTTACTGATCCGTTTTGGCTTTGCCCAAATTCCAAATCCGGGTGGTGATAAAATTGGAAGGAGAAGGGTGGACACACATTTTATAGGGCTTCGAAAATTAGGTGCAGGATTTATATACGATGAAAAAACCCATTTTTATCAAATTAAATCAACAAACCTGGCAGGCACCTACATGCTTTTAGATGAAGCATCGGTTACAGGAACAGCTAACATAATTATGGCTGCAGTACTGGCAAAAGGTAAAACCACAATTTATAATGCGGCATGCGAACCTTATATTCAGCAATTATGTAAAATGTTAATCTGCATGGGAGCCAATATCAGTGGAGTCGGATCGAATCTTTTAATAATTGAAGGAGTTAAAGAACTAAAAGGTTGTGAACATACTGTGCTTCCTGATATGATTGAAGTGGGCAGTTTTATAGGATTAGCAGCCATGACTAAGTCGGATATTAACATAAAAAACGTATCATACCATAATTTAGGAATAATACCTGATTCATTCAGGCGATTAGGAATAACAATTGAACAAATTAACGACGATATTCATGTCCCATCGCATGAATATTATGAAATTGAAACTTTTATTGATGGCTCGATCATGACGATTGCCGATGCTCCCTGGCCAGGACTGACACCGGATTTGTTAAGTATTATACTTGTTGTAGCTACCCAGGCTAAAGGAAGTGTTTTAATTCATCAGAAAATGTTCGAAAGCAGGTTATTTTTTGTTGATAAATTAATTGACATGGGTGCCCAGATTATTTTATGTGATCCTCACAGGGCAACCGTAATTGGATTAAATAATCAGTTTCCGTTAAGAGCTACCAACATGACCTCGCCTGATATAAGGGCCGGTGTTGCTCTATTAATTGCAGCCCTGTCTGCCGAGGGAACAAGCTATATCCATAATATTGACCAAATTGACCGGGGTTACCAGAATATTGAAAAAAGATTAAATAATATTGGCGCTAATATTGAACGAATTAGCTAAACAACAAAGGCTGTAATTTAAAGAGAATATAATATGAATAGGATAAATGGAATACTGGAATGTTGCAATAATGAGGTCTAAATAATTTATTATCCAATATTCCATCATTCCATTATTCCAGCAGGTATATCACAGAATAAATAAAACTCAAATCATATATAATTTAAAACATAGCCTTAACAAATTATTCCACATAATTCCAGCATGTCAAAATGTCGTTAATCGTTAATTGGCAAAAGATTTGAAATATGCTTAATTCAATATTATTAAATTTATAAATTTTAATTCGTTTTTAGCTATCAATTGCTAAAAAGAGATATTTAATTAGTATTTACTTTAAAAGAAAATAAACAGATGGATAAGAGCAAAGAAATAGAAAGTAAAGATACTTCTGTCAAAGATTCAGTTAAGGATGACAAAATGAAGGGGAAAGCAATTAAAAAATCATCCAAAACTAAATCACCTGAAAGCAAAATTGAAAAACTGAAAAAAGAACTTAAATCGAAAGAAAAGGATTTGGAAGAATTGCACGACAAATACTTGCGCCTGTCAGCCGAATTTGACAACTATAGAAAACGTACCTTGAAAGAAAAAATGGATATAACCAGATATGCAAGTGAAGAGGTGCTCAAAGACCTTTTACCGGTTATTGACGATTTTGAAAGAGCTATAAACAACATAAATGAAGCAAGAGATTTAAAAGCTATAAAAGAAGGCATGGAACTGATAAATAACAAATTCAAAAATTTTATCACACAAAAAGGACTTAAAGAAATTGAAGCCCTTCATCAGGATTTTAATATGGATATTCATGAAGCAGTGACCAAAATTCCCGCACCAGAAAATAAACTTAAAGGCAAAATTGTTGATGTGATTGAAAAAGGATATTACCTGAATGAAAAAGTAGTAAGATTTGCCAAAGTTGTAATTGGCGAGTAACGATAACTTAATTCCCAATAAAGGAATTATATCTAATTAAAAATAATGGCTAAAAGAGATTATTACGAAATTTTAGAAATACAAAAAAACGCTTCGACTGAAGAAATAAAAAAAGCCTACCGTAAACAAGCTTTAAAATATCATCCGGATAAAAATCCCGGGGATAAAGATGCTGAAGAAAAATTTAAGGAAGCCGCTGAAGCATATGAGGTTTTAAGTAATCCTGAAAAAAGATCGAGATATGACCGTTACGGACATGCAGGGGTTGGAAGCGCCGGTGGAGGATTTGGCGGAGGCATGACCATAGAAGATATTTTTGAAAGTTTTGGAGATATTTTCGGAGGACATTTTGGAGATGCATTTGGTTTTGGTTTTGGATCGGGCCGTCGTTCCAAGAGAGTTAATAAGGGATCAAATCTGCGTGTAAAAGTAAAACTAACTTTACAGGAAATAGCAAAAGGAGTCGAGAAAAAACTTAAAGTCAATAAATACGTTCAGTGTAATGCTTGCAACGGAACTGGTGCAGCAGACAGTTCTTCACATAGCACTTGCCATACATGTAACGGATCGGGACATGTAACCCGCATTTCAAATACATTCTTGGGACAGATGCAGTCAACCTCTATTTGTCCAACTTGCGGTGGAGAAGGTAAAATCATAACTAAAAAATGCAATGTGTGTTATGGGGAGGGTATTGTTAAAGATAATGAAGTTGTGAAAATTAACATCCCGGCAGGTGTTGCTGAAGGCATGCAACTTTCGGTATCGGGAAAAGGGAATGCTGCCCGAAGAGGCGGAATTAACGGAGACTTGCTTATATTAATAGAAGAAGAAAAACATCCTGAATTAATACGAGATGGAAATGACTTATTATATAATTTATATCTAAGCATTCCCCAAGCAGCACTTGGCGATCAGATAGAAATTCCAACTGTTGAAGGAAAAGTAAAAATTAAAATCGAACCAGGCACTCAGCCCGGTAATATTTTAAGACTTAGAGGAAAAGGATTGCCCGAAGTAAACGGTTATGGCAGAGGAGACCTGCTGGTAACAACTAATGTTTGGATACCAAAAAAACTAACAAAAGAAGAAATGAACCTTATACAAAAATTATATTATTCAGATAATTTTACTCCTCAGCCTGATTCTAATGAAAAAAATTTTTTCAATCGCATGAGAAATTTTTTTAATTGATTATTTATAATTTATAATTTGTTATCTTCTGAAGCATAAAATCTTTTTTTATAATTAGCTTTAGCGATATTTTAAAAAATGGAATTTTTCTGTGCGAAAAATATAATAAAAAATTATTCCAATCACCTGGCTTTAGACCAAGTAAGCATTACTGTTAATAAAGGAAGTATATTTGGATTATTAGGCCCAAACGGTGCAGGGAAAACAACATTGCTGAGAATTATAAACCAAATAACTGCACCCGACTCGGGTGTACTTATATTTAAAGGTAAAAAATTAAACCAGGAGGATATTTTAAATATCGGTTATCTGCCGGAAGAAAGAGGCCTTTACAAAAAAATGAAGGTTGGTGAACAAACAATGTACCTTGCACAACTAAAAGGATTAGCAAAAAAAGAAGCCTTTAAAAGACTATCCTATTGGTTTAGCAAATTTGAAATTCAGGGCTGGTGGAATAAAAAAATTGAAGAACTTTCAAAAGGCATGCAGCAAAAAGTTCAATTTATCTCAACTGTGGTGCATGAACCCGAATTGTTAATTTTTGACGAGCCTTTCGCAGGTTTTGACCCCATAAATGCCAATTTACTTAAAAATGAAATTCTGGAGCTTCGTAATAAAGGGGCTACAGTTATATTTTCGACACATAATATGGAATCGGTTGAAGAACTTTGCGATCATATTACCCTTCTCAACAAATCTAAAAATATCTTAAGCGGTGAAATCAATAATATAAAAAACCAATATAAATCAGGCATATACGAATTAATATTCGACGGAGATTATGATAAATTTGAATCTGCTTTAAATTCTAATTTTAATATTATAGAAAAGAAAAAAAATCAGGATAATAATTATACAGTAAGGATTAAATCAAATAAAAAACTTAGGCAAAACGAATTATTATCTTCTATAATTTCTGTAATCCATATAAATTCATATTTTGAAGTAATACCCAGTATGAATGACGTGTTTATAAAAGTAGTTGAAAGTCAAAATTAATTTAAAGAATGAATAAAATTTTTCTGATTATATCACGTGAATACCTGACAAGAGTGCGAAAAAAGTCATTCATAATTATGACCATTTTGGGACCTGTAATTTTTGCAGCATTTTTAATACTTCCAATGTGGTTTGCTACTATGGAAGACAAAGAAGAAAAAATTGTTGCTGTTATTGATAGTTCCCATTTATTTCAAAATAAAATCCCTGAAACAGAATATATCCGTTTTCAATATTTAAATAATGTTAGTTTAACCAATATTAAAAAAATATTTAAAAATACCGAATATTATGCTGTTCTTTATATTTCACATACAGTAAGTTATGTTCCCAATGCAGTTCAATTATTTTCGGACAAACAACCAAATATTGGTATTGTTATGTATATTGAAAGTGCTATTGAAAAAGAAATTGAACGTTTAAAATTAAATGCTAACGGAATAAATGAAGAACTATTAAAATCGATAAAAACCGATATTAAAGTAAATACATTTACCTGGACTGAAACAGGTGAAGAAAAACAAAGAAATACCGATGTAGTAATGGCAGTTGGATATATTGGGGGATTTCTAATTTACTTTTTTATCTTTCTTTTTGGTGCAACGGTAATGAGAGGAGTTTTAGAAGAAAAAACCAGCAGAATAGTTGAAATCATCATTTCTTCGGTTAAGCCTTTCCAGTTAATGATGGGAAAAATCATTGGCATTGGTCTGGTTGCATTAACCCAGTTCGCCCTATGGGTTCTTTTAACTATTATCTTTGTATCCTTTTCACAAAATATCTTTTTCCCGGAATTAAAAACTCCCTCTTCTGAGCAGGTTGTAACTCAAGATATATTTTCTGCTGAACCTGTGCATCCTGCTCAAATTAGCCAACAGCAACAAGCTAATCCCGAATTAATTGAAGCATTCGGCTATTTAAAAGAAATTGATTTCGGTATAATTATCGGATCATTTATTTTTTATTTCCTGGCTGGTTATTTACTATATGCGTCCCTTTTTGCCATTGTGGGTTCAGCCTCTGACCAGGATACTGATACGCAACAGTTCATGATGCCTGTTACAATTCCATTAATACTAGCAATTTTTATAATGATTAATGCCATCCAAAATCCCGAAAGTTCACTTGCATTCTGGTTTTCCCTCATTCCTTTTACTTCCCCGATTGTAATGATGGTTAGAATCCCGTTCGGCGTACCTTACTGGCAGCTTTGGCTTTCGATGGGTTTACTGGTTTTAACCTTTATGGGAACCACATGGATAGCTGCCAAAATTTACCGCGTTGGCATTTTAATGTATGGTAAAAAAGCTACCTATAAAGAACTTTGGAAGTGGATAAGATATAAAGCCTGAAAAATTATGAATGTTAAATTTCTTTGTTCTCCGAAGCAATGGCAAAGGAGAATGAATTATGAATTACGACATAAATAAATTATTTTTATTCAAAAGCGCCAATTCCAAACAAGGCAAAATCGTATTTAACGGGATCATCAGGATCAAAATCTCTTAAGATTTTTGTCAGTTCCTCAACTGCTTTCCAGTCGTTTTGCTTTCTTTCCAATAATCCCAATTTCCTTGCAACAGTACCTGTATGAATATCTAAAGGAATGAATAAATCTTTTGTTGAAATTTCGCCCCAAATGCCAAAATCAACTCCTTTATTGTCTTTTCGTACCATCCAGCGTAAAAACATATTCAACCTTTTTGCCGATGCGTTTCTTGTAATATCCGAAACATGCTTTTTTGTCCGCTTCAAATGAT
>JAFGQQ010000443.1 GCA_016935595.1 Bacteroidales bacterium | reverse complement strand
TTTTTGAGGTTTATATTCAACAGGGCCAATGAGCTGCATAGTAAAACTCTCCCCTAATTTGTTTATGAATTGCTCAACAGATAATCCGTTTAAATCTTTAATTACCCGATTATAATCTATAATATTTAACTGACTTGCAGGGAAATGAACAGCCATAAAATAATTATATTCTTTATTTCCGGTATGATTCGGATTATTTTGTTTTCGTTCCTGGCCAACCCTTGCTGCTGCTGCTGTGCGATGATGTCCGTCGGCAACATAAGTGTTTGGAATTTCATCATTAAATATTTGTTCAATTCTCTTAACTATAGTTTTATCATCAATTTTCCATAAATGATGGCCGATCCCATCATCCAGAACAAAATCATATTCAGGTTCATTTTTAATTATCCCTGCAACAATTCTATTAATCTCCTCATGATCAGGATAAGCAAAAAAAACAGGTTCGGCATTAAAATTAGTGATACGTATATGGTTCATCCGGTCTTCTTCTTTATCCGGCCTGGTAAGTTCATGTTCCTTTATTACTTTATTTAGATAGTCTTCATACGATGCACATCCAACCAAACCATATTGGGTTTTGTTATTTAAAGTCTGGGCATAAATATAATAGCATAGTTCGGTATCCTGGAAAAAAATTCCATTATTAATCAATCTCATTAAATTTTCTTTTCCTTTATCATATACTTCCTGAGAATGGACATCAATATCAATTGGGAGGTCTACCTCAGGCTTTACAACATGTAGAAATGACATAGGATTTTTTTTTACTTCTTCTCTTGCTTCATCAGAAGTTAACACATCATATGGCCTTGAAGCAATCTCTCTGGCTTTTTCTTTAATCGGCCTAAATCCTTTAAATGGTTTTACTATTGCCATAATAGTTAGTTTATTATTGAGTATGAAGAATTATTATGTATTCATTAATCAGTAACCGGTAATCGGTATTTGAAATTAAAAATTTTTACCACAGAATGATGAAGCTTTTTGTTAGTTGGAAAATTTCAATTGCTACCTCTCTTGATAATTTATATACCTCTAATTCTTTAAAACTCTTCACATAATTCAAATTCATTATTTTAAAACAATATAATTTAAAAATTTACTGATCACTGAATACTGATTACTACTTTATTATTTCAAACCTACTTAAATAAATATTAGTGCTTTAAGTATTTATATTTATTAATTTACTTTAAAAGTCATATCTCCCTTTTCAAGGAAATTTACAATTTGATTTGCTGCAGCTATTCCTGCATTAATGTTTGCTTCTTCGGTTTGGGCGCCCATTTTTTTAGGTGTAAAGAAAAACCTTCCCTGGTATTTCGCTGCTATTTCGGCACCACAATCAGGTTCAACATCTGTTACATATCTAAAATCGTCCCTTGTTGCAAACATCTTCAATAAATCTTCTTCATTTATTATTTCTTTTCTGGCAGTATTAACTAACACCCCGCCTTTTGGAAGTTTTGATAAAAGATTTAAATTTATTGATTTTTTAGTTTTTTCATTTGCCGGAATATTAACAGAAACATATTGGCAGGTACTATAGAGATCATCAACTGAATTAACCACTTTAACTCCGTCATTCTCCATAATAATTTTATCAATATATGGATCGAATGCGTATATATCCATGTCAAAACCTTTAGCTATTGCCGCAACACGTTTTCCCACATTACCATAAGCATGAACACCAAGTTTTTTACCTTTTAATTCAGTACCAGGTTTACCATTATAATTATTTCTGGCAATCATAACCATCATACCAATAGCTAATTCAGCTACTGCATTTGCATTCTGCCCGGGGGTATTCATGGCAACAACATTTTTTGAAGTTGCTGCATCAAGGTCAATATTATCATATCCTGCACCGGCCCTGATAACAATTTTCAAATTCTTTGCTGCTTCAATTACTTCTTTGTCAACAATATCACTTCTTATTATCAAGGCATCTACTTCAGCAACAGCTTTAAGCAAATCGTTTTTCTCTTTATAATTCTCTAATAATACGGTTTCGTAACCTGCATTATTAAATATTGCTTTTATTTTGTCAACTGCTTCCGTTGCAAACGGTTTTTCAGTTGCTATTAATACTTTTGTCATTTTAATAAAATTTAATACTTATTAATTATTTTTTTCAAATTCTTGCATCACATCAATTAATGCCCTTACACCTTCAATTGACATGGCGTTGTAAATAGAAGCCCTGAAACCGCCAACTGACCGATGTCCTTTCAAACCAATCATACCCTTCGATGTAGCAAAATCAAGAAAACTTTTTTCCAAGTCTTTATATTCATCATTCATTACAAATGTAACATTCATTAAAGAACGGTCTTCTTCATTAGTAACAGTGCCTTTAAATAACTTATTCCTTTCTATTTCTTCGTATAAAATGGCCGCTTTTTCAATATTTATTTTATATATTGATTCAAGTCCACCAAGTTTTTTATACCATTTTAAAGTTTGTAATGTAGCATAGATTGGAACTACCGGTGGTGTATGATACATAGATTGATTTTCGATATGGGTTTGATAATTCAACAAAGTTGGTATTTGCCGGTTAACCTTACCCAATATATTTTCTTTAATTATAATAACACCCAATCCGGATGGCCCAACGTTTTTTTGAGCTCCTGCATAAATTATTGCATATTTCGAAATATCAACCGGACGGCACATAAAATCCGAAGATGCATCACAAACCAAAGGTACACGAACATCTAAATCTTCTTTTATTTCTGTACCATAAATTGTATTATTTGAAGTGACATGAAAATAATCAGCATCAACAGGTATTTTATAGTCTTTTGGAATATAAGTGTAATTCGCTTCTTTCGATGATGCAACTTCAATTACTTCCCCAAAAAACTTAGCCTCTTTCATTGCTTTAGATGCCCAGGAACCAGTATTTAAATAAGCTGCTTTTTTATTTAATAAATTGTACGGCACCATACAAAACTGTAAACTTGCGCCGCCACCTAACAACAATACCGAATAACCCGATGGTATATTTAATAATTCTTTGAACGATGCGATGGTTTCGTCCATAACAGATTGAAACTCTTTACTTCTGTGAGAGATTTCCATAATAGATAAACCTGTTCCCTCAAAGTTTAAAATTGCTTTAGAGGTATTCTCAATTGTAAATTGAGATAAAATTGCAGGTCCTGCATAAAAATTGTGTTTTTTCATCTGTAAATAATTTTAAAATTAAACTTAAATGTATTGTTGTATCCGAATTTATAATTCTTTCAACCAGAATATTTAAAAAAGTGTCTAAAATTAAAAATAATCCCATTATTAAAAAATATCCTAATTAAATTAATTTTCTGTTATCCAACAGATATCCTTCCGAAAATTGGGGTATAATCTTGGAGAACCCTGTTTTGAAACAAAATGGGATAACATCATCCAGTTTGTTTTTCTTCAGTCTGTGTCTTTGTGCAGCTTTATCAATAAAACCAAGAATGTCTTCTTTTGTAGCTTTCCAAAGCTCTAAAGCAGCATGTGCTGAATCACATTCAGTATAAAAACTTTTATCTTTTAACAATAATTCACATAATGCACCGGCAAACAAGGTGTCTTCCAAATTAAACCTGCCTTTCCATCCCGCACATAAAATAACAACGTTTCTGTTCTCTTTAATAAGCCATTGATTTAATGCATCAATATTTAAAAAAGACCCAATAACAACTTTATAAAAATCTTTTGCTTTTTGTATAGTTTGAGTTCCATTTGTAGTGCTATAAACTATATCTTTTCCTTGTATTCTGTCTTTTGTAAAATTAAAGGGCGAATTTCCAAAATCGGCAAAATCTCTCACTATTCCATCTCTCTCGGCAGCTACTAAAAAACCTTTTTCTTTAAATTTTTTAGCCTCCACTAAAGTCTCAACTGGTATCAGCCTGTTCACCCCATTTTCAAAAGCTGCGCAAATTGCCGATGTAGCTCTCAGCACATCAACAATAACCACAATAGCACTTTTATCTTGAATAATATCAAATAACAAAGGAGAAAAACAAACTTCAATATATTTATTGTCATCACTCATAATATATAAAAAAACTAATCCTTTTTATATATAGGAAATTTAACCACTTTTGCTTTGAGCAATTTATTTCTAATTTCAATAAATACAATATTACCGGGTTTATTAAATTCTGTCTTGATATATCCCATGCCAATTCCTCTTTTAAGCATAGGCGACATAGTGCCTGAGGTTATAAATCCTATTTCTGTTTTGCTTTCTGAAAATATTTTATAACCCTTCCTGGGAATTCCGCGGTCGATCATGTCAAATCCTACAAGTGTTTTTTCAATACCATTTTTCTGTTGCTGGTATAAGTATTCCTTGTCAATAAAATTATTATTATCATTAAATTTTGTGATCCAACCTAAACCTGCTTCAATTGGCGAGGTATTTTCATTAATATCATTACCATAAAGGCAATATCCCATCTCTAAACGCAAAGTATCGCGGGCAGCTAAACCCGCAGGTTTAATATTTAAAGGTTTACCAGATTTAAAAATGTATTTCCATATTAATTCGGCATTTTCATTACTAAAATATATTTCATAGCCCGTTTCTCCAGTGTATCCGGTTGTAGATAAAATTATTTCAATATTGTTATATATTTTAGCAATTATAAAATGATAATGTTTTAATCCGGAAAAATCTTCATTTATTATTTTTTTTAAAACCTGAGTTGAATTCGGGCCTTGAACAGCAAAAATGCCCATGTGATCAGAAGAATTTTCAAGCTCAACATTAAAATTATTCTTATGTTTATTCAACCATTCCCAGTCTTTTTGAATATTTGATGCATTCACAACCAGCATATATTTTTTTTCATCAAACATATACACCAATAAATCGTCGATAATACCCCCCTTGCCATTTGGAAAACAAGAATACTGGACTCTGCCCCTATATAATTTTAAAACATCATTTGACGTTAATTTTTGTAAAAATTGGCATGCATCATTGCCTTTAATCCAAATTATACCCATATGTGACACATCGAAAATACCAACATTATTTCTTACATTCAAATGCTCGTCAATTACTCCCGAATATTCAATTGGCATATTATATCCTGCGAAAGGAACCATTTTCCCGCCCATTTCTATATGCCGATCATGAATAGGTAAATTTTTCATAATATATTACTTAAATGAGGAGTAAATATATTAAAATACAAACCTAAAAAACACGAGCTTTTAATGTAAGTTTTAAACAAAAAAAGAATAGTTATTCACTTAAAATTTTAAATTCCACTCTCCTGTTTTGCTGCCTTCCTTCTTCCGTGTCATTCGATGCGATTGGTTCATCATATCCATAACCTTTATATTCCAATCTTGCCGGATCAATTCCATTATCAACCAAATATTTAAGTACCGATTTAGCCCTATCAGTCGACAAATTTATATTCTCCTGGTAACCGCCAACATTATCGGTATGACCGGAAATTTCAACCCGCATATTGGGATTTTCTTTAAAGACTTTTACGGCAAAACCTAATTCAACAAACGATTCTTCCCTTAATGTTGATTTTCCAAATTCGAAAAAAATATTTTTTAGCACTAATTTACCACCTTCCTTTATTGGGGATAATAATATTTCTTTTTCAATTTCTTCAAATTTTGCAGTATCCGGAATATCGAAATATTCTGAATAGAATAGATATCCTTCAGCACTTACAGAAATACCATAACTTTTACCTGCCAGCAAGGTAACAAAATAATCTCCGGTTATACTATCTGAATAGGTTTCATATATCAGTGTATTGGTTTCATTATCAACCAGCTCAATGTGAGCTAATATTGGATTTAGCGAATCCTGATCTCTCACTACACCTTTTAATATGGTAATGGATTT
>JAFGQQ010000060.1 GCA_016935595.1 Bacteroidales bacterium | reverse complement strand
TCACAATTCTTTAAATTTTTTAAATTTTCCAAAGCCATTTGTGCTGCAGGATTTGATAAAGCACTTATACCAAGGGCTATTAAAGTTTCCTCCAAATCAAGGCTCACCATTTTTCCTTTTAAAATATCTTTTTTAAGGTATGCAACTGAATCGATAATATTTTTAGGTAATAAATGTATGCTATCAGGTAATCCGGCAAGGTGCTTGGTCGCATTTAATACTAAGCTGGATGAAGCATGCATTAGAGGAGAGTTTTTACCTGTAATAATTGTTCCATCATTTAATTCTATGGCAGCTCCACAAAAAATTCCTTCATTTCCTTTTCCATCACTTTTGGCTTTTTTTGCGGCAAGTCTTGAAGGTACAACTACCTTCCGGTCTTCAACCTTAGCTTTAACTTTCCTCATAATTTTTTCAGCCCAATTAAGTGTTTCTTTATCTACCAATCCCATAACATATTCAACTGCACATCTGAAATATCGTCGTATTATTTCCTGATGCGAGGCTTCTTGAATTATATTATCATCAACAATACCTGCACTTGCACGGTTCACCCCCATATCAGTTGGAGACTGATACATGGAATCTTCTCCTGTTATTTTTTCAATAATTCTTTTCAATAAAGGAAATGCTTCAATATCGCGATTATAATTTACAGTTTCAATATTATAAGTCTTCAAATGATGCTCATCAATTAAAACAGCATCATTAAGATCAACAGTTGCAGCTTCGTATGCAATATTTACCTTGTGGTCAATAGGCAAATCCCAAATTGGGAATGTCTCGAATTTCGCATAGCCTGCTTTAATCCCATTTTTATATTCATGATAAAGATTACAAAGACAAGTAGCGAGCTTTCCACTGCCAGGACCAGGCCCCGTCACAACAACAATTGGTTTAGTAGTTACAATGTATTCATTTGCTCCATAACCTACATCGCTAACTATCAAATCAACATCTGTAGGATAACCCTTTGTAGAATAATGAGTATATACTTTAACCCCACTGAGTTCGAGTTTATTCTTGAAAGCTTTAGCAGGAGGTTGATCCTGGTAACGAGTAATAAGAACAGCTGTAATATTTATTCCCCATTCCTTAAAATCATCTATGGATTTTAAAGCATCTACATCATATGTAATACCAAAATCGGCCCTTATTTTTTTTCTTTCGATATCTCCTGCATGAATACATAAAATTACGTCAATCTTATCTTTCAGTATTTGTAATAAGCGCATTTTTACGTTGGGATCAAAACCGGGAAGCACCCTTGCTGCATGATAGTCATATAATATTTTGCCGCCAAATTCGAGATATAATTTATCATTAAAGCGGTTAACCCTCTCAAGAATTGCAGCAGTTTGTTCCTTTAAGTACTTTTCGTTATCAAAACCAATATGATTATTCACACAATTTTTTTATTTAAAAAGTGTCGTCAATATAATTATTTTTTTTTGTATCTGAAATTTTCAGATATTTAAAATGTTTATATTAATTAACAAATAACAGCTACCGCCTTTTTTTATGGATTTTGGATTTGAAAAGCTTTTGATTTAATTAACCGGGAATTTGAAAGGTTTTCTTTCCTTTTTCAAATTTTTATCTAAAATAAATGTATACGAATCAACTGCCGATACTTTGAAATAGCCAAAAGCTTCATTATTATGATTAACAGGAAGTATATTGGTAGATGATATATTTGTTGGTGGTGTATCGAAAAGTCCTCCTCTCCAAACTGTTTGCTGAAGTATTTCGTTCCTGAACTGGAAAAACTTTTCTGAAATACTTAAAACTTCAAATCTTATCTCATTTACTTCCTGAGATAATTCTTCTTCAGAAAGCCAGTATATTTCAAAATCAAAAATGTATTGACCATCAACAAATAAATCACTTTCCATAGCTGTTTCCCTTAATGTATCGTTATACAACTCTTCGTTAATATACAGGTTCCACTGGTAAAAATTGCCGTAACCTTTAGGCTCAGGTCCGTAATAAATTATCTTATAATAATACACTTCAGGTTCAAAAATATTATTTTCATAAATGTAGGTTATTGAATCGATACTTGCCACAGGTTTCATTGTTTCGCTTGCTATATATCGCTCACCATTTTCAAGTGTAATGTTTAATGTATAAGTCTTTCCTGCTTTTCCGGTAAAAATGTCTGGATCGGTTTGATAATTTCCAGGAATTGTTTCATTTAATAAATATTCATTTATGCCATCATTAATTGTAACTATAGCATTTGTTACAACTGGCGCATCTGAAGTATCATAATAATTAACAGATCTTGTTAATTTAATTGTATGCGCCTTACCCGGTTCATTGGTTATTTCACCTTCAACAATTAAACGGTTATACTGATCTTCCAATAAATCAACTTCAATGTTTTCTTCACAACTAACAATTATAATCGCTAATAAAATTATCCAAAAATTTCTCATTTTTCTTAAAAATTAAAGTTATATGTTATTGAAGGTAAAATCTTAAATAAATAAAGTTTTTTAGCCTCAATAATATCTGTATTATCAGGATTTTGTTTAAAATTAACCGAATATGTATTTTTTCTTGAATAAACATTATAAATTGAGAGATTCCAATTATCATTATATTTTTTAGGTTCACCATTCTTTTTATATTTCCTCCCATAAAAAGTAACAGAAAAGTCAAGTCTGTGATAATCAGTTCCGGGTATTCTAACTGAATTCTTATCTGACCAAATCGGTACAGGCTCATTATTGTATTTCATTTTTCCTACTGGAACTGTGCTGGGCATTGCAGTTGAATAAACCCAGTTTGTTGAAAAATTTAATCTTTCATTATAATCATAAGATAAAATCACTGCAATGTCATGTGTTTTATCATAAGGTGCATAAAATTCTTCCCCACTATTTACATCAGGAATTTTTCTTTTTGTTTCCGACAGGGTATATGAAATCCATCCTGTTAACTGTCCTGTTTCTTTTTTTGCTAAAAATTCAATTCCTTTTGAGTAAGCTTCACCTGGTCGGATTTCTCCATCAAAGTATTTATTCAGGAAAAGAACTGCATGATCCTTAAAATCAATAGCATCATATATTTTTTTATAGTAAGCCTCAATTGACAATTCTATAGTGTTTTCCATAAAATTTCTGAAATATCCGACTGCGATCTGATCGGCTTTCTGAGGTAAAATATTTGGATTACTTGGAAACCACATATCAATTGGCGTAACAGAAGCTGTATTCGATGCTAAGTGGATATATTGATATGTACGATTATAGCTTATTTTTACAGAATTCTGATCATTAACTTTAAACCTCAACCCAAACCTTGGTTCCCAACCCGTATAAGTGTTAAACATTTCACCACTTTTATAAATTGTGGAATCCAAAGGAATATATACTTTGGAAGAATCGAAAGGATTGATTTCTTTATAAAAATTATAGATGGTAGCTTTACCAATATTTTGAAAAATGGAATATCGCATTCCATATTGAATGGATAAATATTCGGAGACCTTTTGTTCGTTTTGCAAGTAAATTCCATGCTCAAGTGCATAATTATCAGGCAGGCTGGGAATATTAAAAAAACTATTATCGAAGTTCTTTGCTTCGCCAGGTTTAAAATCGATAAATGTTGACTGAATACCAAATTTTATTGTATTATAAGGATTTAAAAACAAAGTATAATCATTCTTTAATCCATAATTCACAACATGAGCCATCCAGTCGAAAGCCAGGGCATCCATCGACATACCAAAACCATAACTAAAGTCAGAAGCAAAAAGTGTAAAATTTGAAAAGATTTTATTATTGAAAATATGGTTCCATCTGATGGTTGATGTTTTATTGCCATAAAACGATGTTAGTAATGTATCGAAATCCATTACATCCTTCCCCGAATAAGCTGAAATGAAAATTCGGTTATTATCGTTTATTTTGTAATTAATCTTTGCATTCAGGTCATAAAAAAATAAATCACTCTTTTTAGCCATTTCATCTTTGGTAAACAGTAAAACCAGGTCGGCATAAGTTCTTCTACCTGAAATAATAAATGAGCTTTTACCTGCCTGTCCGGCAGACAGGTCTTTAACAATCGGCCCTTCCAAAGTTAAACGGCTTGATATTAATCCAATGCCTCCCCTTCCTTTAAACTGGCTTAAATTACCTTCTTTCATTCTTACATCAAGTACCGAAGATAAACGTCCACCGTATTGTGCAGGAATTCCGCCCTTAATTAATTCAGCATCATTAATAGCATCACCATTAAACACTGAAAATAAACCACCCGAATGCGATGGATTATAAACAGGTGCGCCATCCAGTAATATTAAATTCTGGTCAACGCTACCTCCGCGAACATAAAATCCTGTACTCCCTTCACCGCCCGTTTGAACTCCCGGTAACATTTGAATGGATTTAATTATATCGACTTCACCAAGAAATGCTGGTATCTTTTTTACTGCTTTCATTTCTAGTTTCACATTGCTCATTGAAATCTTTGACACATTCTCATTCTTTCTTTCTGCAGTAATTTCAACCGATTCAATTTCGCTGGTGCCTAATATTAAACTAATATTTATTTTTTGATTTTTATCGAGTTTAATTTTTTTAATTTGCGTTTCATAACCTACATATGAATAAATAATTTCATATTCGCCAGGCAGAAGAGTAACAGAATAAAAACCATATAAGTTTGTAACAGTGCCGGTTTTAATATTTTTTATATAAACAGTTGCACCAATAAGGTCTTCCCCATTTTCATCTTTTATAAATCCGCTCAGTGTATACCTGGTTTTTTCAGTATCAGTGTTATCAGGCGTTGCCTTTATATAAAAAATGTTAACTAAAATGAGGACAATAAATATCAACCTCAACAAAACCGTTGAATTCATTTTTAATTATTTATAAAATTAATAAATGAACATGCCAACCTTATGACATGTTCAAAAGAGTAGAGAAAAAATTGTTAAAATTTACCAAACTTAAATGTAATACCGTATTTTAAATTATCGAGTGGATCACCCTTAACATTATCTAATTGAATTTTTGAAGTATAAGTATAATAAACGCCTGCAGTCATTCTGAAATGTTTTAACATATTAAATTCCAATTCCACACCGGGTTCTGCGATAAAATAACCGTCAGATTCAATAATATTTCCCGGATCATCACTATATGGCCGATCATTATCATACTCTATGTATGAAATTCCTCCTGCACCTACAAAAACAGGTAAACAGAGATGAACCGGAAAACGGGGAAATAAAATAGGTTCAATATACATACCTCCATGTCCTCCTGCCAGTGAATTACGGATACCTGCTGTATCAAAATCAGTACTGTTAAAATACCCGCAACCGCCAAAACCAATCGACAAGCCGTGTCCAATTATCCAGCCTCCCCTGCCACCTAAAAATATTCCGTCTTGTCCGTTAATTTCTGAATAAATAATACTAACACCTCCAAAACCACCATTGGTATTGCTCTTAAATAACGTCATAATTTCGTCATTTTCTTCTTCATCCATATGCACTTCTTCTTCATATTCTTGTGCATAACATATTGTGCTTATTAATAAAGCCATTAAATAAACTATTTTTTTCATAATATTTAAGTTTTAATTATTTACTGATTAAAAAATATATTTAACATACAAAGCCATATCCCAGATATTCATATTAAATGGTAGCAATGAAAACTCTATAAATGGTTTATAATCTACTCCAAATACTAAAGGAAGCTGATCGGCACGATACTCTAAACCAAAATATGCGTCTATTCCAATTACAGGAGCAAAAACTCTTTCTTTATTTTGTAAAAAGCTGAATTTCAAAAAAGTAGTGGGTTTATCATAAAAAAAGCCCAGGTGCCCACCAAAACCCCTCATAAAATAAATATTATCTGAATATTTATATAATGTTAGCTCATGATATTGGCGAATTGCTGTAACTTGTATGCCACCTTTTCTGAAACTTAAAATTGCCTCCATGGCTTTCATTTCATTCAAAAATTTTTTATATGTTATTCCTGAAGTAACCCC
>JAFGQQ010000442.1 GCA_016935595.1 Bacteroidales bacterium | reverse complement strand
TTATATCCATAAAATAACCGGCATCTTGAAAAACTTTTAGCATGGTCGTATGAGATGTTCGATTTCTCAATATTAATCCATCCCTCATGAAGTTTGTCATCGTTTAATAATTCAACAGGTGTAAATCTTGAATAACTTAACATAATGCCAAATCTTAAGTGGTCTATATTAGAGCGGGTAATATCATGTATTGTATACCTTTTCCAGTTTTTAGAAATTTCATGTTTAACAGATAAAATATATTCACTAACAATAACAACAGGGAACATACCAATACCTGATCCGCCAAATCTTTTTTGTAATTCGTTACGAATATAAGAAGTAATCCTGTCGCCTTCAATTTGCGAATCACCATAATGCAGCACCCTGATGAAGTCATTAGAGTTTTTTAAATTAATTAACGATTGAAAAAAGGAATACAGAACCGTCTTGTTATTTGATGGAAAATCTAAGGGCTGATATTTTTGAGGAGTGTTTTGTGTTGATGGTTTGATTGCAGCTTTAACTTGTTTATTTTCAGTTTTTACATTTATAACAGCTAATGTTTTAAGAGTATCAAATATCAGGTTATTAAACGCTTGGTCATAATTCATGAAATTAATGAAATATGGATTAGGATTTTTATCATATAATTCATTTAATAAATTATAGTCAATTTTTTTATAATTCTTTTTTGTTGAAGGTTTAAAGTCATGAATGTTTGGGTATCTTAGTATAATATTATCATTAATTTTTATTCCGTTTCCTGGAAATATAACTGTTAACAGGAATAGTATAACTAAGATTATAAAGTTGAATATGAAAATTTTAATGGGTCTCATGCAATTAAAACTTAATTAAAAATATCCATAAAGTACTCTGCCCATAAGAAAATATATTATTAAACCCATGATATCGTTCATTGTAGTAATAAATGGCCCTGTAGCCAAAGCTGGATCGAGTTTCAGTTTATTAAGTAAAAGAGGGATAAGAGCTCCAAATATTGCAGCAAATATTATTACTGCCAATAATGAAAAGCTTACAGTTAATGTTAATACAAAAGAATCTGAAAACAGGAAATTATATAAAAATATTAAAGAGGCAAGAATAAGGCCATTAAATAAGCCAACAAAGAATTCTTTCATTAATTTATGTCCTGTACTTTCAAGCCCAAGTGTATTTGCTGCTATGCTTTGTACAATGATCGATGAGGATTGAATTCCTACATTACCTGCCATTGCTCCGATTAAAGGTATGAAAAATGCCATTTGTGGATTAATTTTGATATCACCTTCAAAACGACTAATTACCAAAGCTACCAGTATACCTCCCAATAATCCTATTAGTAGCCATGGAAGCCTGGCTCGGGTTAATACCCAGGCTTTATCTGATGCTTCCACATCCTCTGAAATACCAGATATCATTTGATAATCTTTTTCAGCCTCTTCTCTAATAAAATCAACAATGTCATCAATGGTTATTCGCCCAACAAGTCTGCCAATAGCATCAACAACCGGCAGGGCAACAACATCGTATTTATCCATTATATTTGCCACCTCTTCACCAGGGATATCCACTGATACAGATAAAATGTCAGGTTCGTAAAGGTTTCTAATAATTGTATTTGAACGACTAACAATAAGTTTTTTCAATGAAATAATCCCTTTAAGTTTTTCATCATTATCAATAACGTAAACGTTATACACTTCATCTACATCCATTGCTTGCCTTCTTATTTCTTTAAAACAGGTTTCTACTGTCCAGTTTTCATTTACTTTAATTAATTCTTTAGCCATTAAGCCGCCTGCAGTATCTTCGTTATAACTTAAAAGATCAACAATATCTCCTGCTTGTTCAATGTCTTTGATGTGTTTTAAAACTTCTTCTTTTTTCTCTTCTTCTAATTCGCCAATCACATCTGCAGCGTCATCCGAGTCCATTTTTTCAATAAACTGGGTAGCAATTACCTGGCTTGGAAGGATTTTTAAAAATTCTTCTCTTTCATCTTCTTCCAGTTCAATCAATACATCAGCAGCCTTTTGTCCATCCAGCAATAAGTATAAATATTTGGCTTCTTCAAGTGTAAGTTCATTATATAATTCCGAAATATCAACAGGATGAAGTTCCTCCAATATTTCTGAGATGCTTGCATTATTTTTATTCTCAATTAATTGACGAATATTATCAATGAATTCGCGATTTAATTCAAAGTTCATAACAGACGTTTTGTATGAAAATAGTATAATTTCAAAAATACAATTATTTAATAAATCCTTCTATTAAATTAGTTAGATAAATAAATTCGGTGTATCCTAGCTGCTCGGGCCGTAGTAATAAAATGTTATCTTTCAAGTCTTCTTTTAAAATATTTTTTAAAGAATTTCGCAATATTTTTCTTCGCTGGTTAAATGCTGTTTTAACAATTTTTTTGAAGAGATCTTCATTGCAGTTTAATTTTTTATTTTTATTTCTTTGGAGCCTGATAACCGCTGATTTAATTTTTGGTGGAGGTTCAAAAACTCCCGGATTAACTGTAAATAAAAAATCGATATTGTAATAAGCCTGCAATAAAACACTTAAAATTCCATAAATTTTATTTTTTGGTTTTGAACATATTCTATCCGCTACTTCTTTTTGAATCATGCATACAACTTCGCCTATCATTTCTCTATTTTCAAGTATTTTAAAAAAGATTTGACTCGATATGTTGTATGGGAAGTTACCAATTAATGCAATTTTTTCATTAAAGTGATCTTTTAGATTAATCTTTAAAAAGTCATTATTTATAATTCTGCCTTGTAAATCTTTATAAATATTTGTTAAATATTCAATGCAATTTTTATCAATTTCAACAACATATGTTACGTAATTTTTATTTATAATTAAAAATTGAGTTAATATTCCTTTTCCTGGTCCTACTTCTAATACATGATTTATATTTTCACATAACAAAGCATTTACAATTTTTTGCGCAATATTTTTATCTTTTAGAAAATGTTGTCCAAGACTTTTTTTAGGTTTTATATATT
>JAFGQQ010000059.1 GCA_016935595.1 Bacteroidales bacterium | reverse complement strand
TTTAAATCCCTTATAATACTATATAATTTAACATTTTTTTTATTTGTTTTTCACTTATGTTGGTAAACAAAAATAAAAAGTGTATTTTTGACATTTATAAATACAAAAAAGTAAAAAAAATACCTTTACAATTGTGATGAAAAATCTTACATATTATATCATAAAATGGTTTTGGTGTTTTATTATATACTTACTTATATTTCCTAATCTGTTAAGGGGAAATGTCGCAACAGTTCCTGATGATACAAAATATCCGGAATTTCAAACACTTCCCCAAAATTTTGATTACAACAGTATCAGGGCAATTATACAGGACTACAAAGGTTATATATGGTTTGGGACTGAATTTGGCCTTGTGAGGTTTGATGGCATAAACCTTTATGTTTATATATCCGATCCTGAAGACTCTGCAAGCATATGCCATAATAGCATTAATTCGATTGTAGAAGACAAAAACCATTTTTTATGGATTGGGACATCAGCCGGACTGAATTTGTACAACCGGGCTAAAGATAACTTTATAAATGTAGGCTTTATTAATCCGGCTCTAAACCGGTTCGTAAACACTTTTATCAGCACATTATCAACCGACAGTAATTCATTGTTATGGATTGGGACATATGGCGATGGTTTAAATGCTTACGACCCGCAAAACCAAACCCTTCTTAATTACCCATATGTTAGCGATAACATAGAAGGCATTACATCAAATAGAATTACAGCTTTAGCTGTTGATCATAATAATTATGTATGGGTTGGCACCCAAAATGGATTAAATATGCTTTCTGACAGATCAATTAACGCATTTAAGCACTTCTATCATGATATTGAAAACACTAAAAGCCTGAGCGATAATAATATTACTGTGATAGAAATAGACAAATACAATAACGTATGGGTTGGTACAAAAAATGGCGGTTTAAATAGATTAATAAAGGAAAATAATGATTATTCTTTCAACAGGTACAATTGCAAAGCACTTACAGGAAAATTGTCAAATAATTCAATACTTTCATTAAATGCCGATAATAAAGGCAACTTATGGATTGGAACTGAAAATGAAGGATTAGCCCGTTTAAATATAAACACACAGCACATACAACTGTATAAAGTAAAAGAAGGTGCCCCATACAGCTTAAACAGCAATTCTATCTGGTCTCTCTATACCGATAATGAAGGAAGGTTATGGATAGGGACATATAACAAAGGTGTAAATGTAATTGATGAGAAATTCAATAAGTTTGAATCGTATCAAAAAAACAGTTTTGATTCAAATAGTTTACCCGACAACGATGTACAGGAATTTGCAGAAGATATTGATGGAAAAATATGGATAGCCACTGATGGAGGTGGAATTTGCAGGTTTGATCCTGAAACAAAAACTTTTACAAAAATTATTAAAAATGGCCCAAATAATGAAGTTATTACAAATAATGCAATACAAACTATTATTATAGATTCAAAAAACCATATTTGGGCAGGTACCTGGGGAGGCGGAATAGACCTGTTAACTCTCACTGGTGAGAGGCTTAAAAACTATAAAGTCGAAATCACACAAGGTGGAGGGAATAATAACATTTTTAATATTTATGAAGACCCGGACGGAAATATCTGGGTAGGAACTGCCGGGAGCGGATTATTTATATATTCTCCTGAATCCGATAAATTCAATAGTTACAATTACCAAAATTCATCAACAATTCTTAACAGTTCAGCTTATGTAACTTCAATTTTGAAAGATTCTGAAGGCAGTTTATGGATTGGCACCTTGTATGGACTGGTACTGATAAAAAATATAAATAATAAAAAATCGCAAATTGATTTCTCGCGAAATATTAATACTCCCGGGTTAAGCAGTAATATGATTATCTGTATATATGAAGATAATAAAAACCGGATTTGGATTGGGACTGGCGATAATGGATTAAATTTATTTAACAGAAAAGACAGTTCATTTTTGGCAATCCAGGCTAAGGATGGTTTGCCTGGCAATACAATACGTGGAATATTAGAAGACGATAAAGGCTATTTATGGATCATTACAAATAAAGGTTTGTTAAAGTTTAATTACGATTCGTTAAGTTTTACAAATTATACAACCGAAGACGGTCTTAATTCCAATGAATTGTATACTAGAGCGATATTAAAGACAAAAAAGGGAGAGTTTTATATCGGTGGCGAGAATGGTTTTAACACTTTTTTCCCTGAAAACATCAAAAAAAATAATGTAATTCCTCAGGTATTTCTTACAAATCTTAAAATAAACAATGTGCAGGTTAAAATTGGTGAAAAAAATTCACCGTTAAAAAACCATATTTCAGAAACAGAAATTATTACTTTAAACCATAAACAATCTTCTTTTACTATCGATTTTGTAGCTTTAAATTACACACGTTCTGCAAAGAACCAGTTCTTGTATAAACTCGAAGGATTTGATAATGACTGGAATTGGAATGGAACAAACACAAGCGTTAGTTATACAAATATCAAACCAGGTAAATATGTTTTTATGGTTAAAGGTTCAAATAATGATGGCATATGGAATAAGATTCCTGCAAAATTAATAATAATTATAAAACCACCGGTATGGAAAACATGGTGGGCAATTACAATATACATTGTATTATTTTGTGTTTTGACTTTAATTTCTTTGAATATATATAATGAAAGGATAAGAATAAAAAACCAGTTAAAACTTGAAAAAATTGCGAGGGAAAAAGAACATGAACTTAATGAATTAAATATTCAGTTTTTCACGAATATCTCCCATGAATTCAGAACACCTTTAAGTTTAATTATTGCCCCTCTCGAAAGCCTTATCACTTCCGTTCAAAACAAATTCAAAGAACAATTAATACTTATTTACCGGAATGCCGAGAGACTCCTGCAGCTCACCAATAATTTAATGGACATAAGAAAACTGGAAGATGGCAAGATAAAACTGAAAGTACAACAAAATGACATTGTAAGTTTCATTAAAGATGTATCTTCATTTTTCTTCTTAAATTCTAAAAGCCATAATATTAATTTCTCGATTGAATCGGTTGAACCTGCCATACAAGGCTATTTTGATCCTGAAAAGCTGGAAACAGTCCTGCTGAACCTTTTGTCAAATGCATTTAAATACACACCTGATAATGGAAATATCAATATTTCAATTAAATTATTAAATGCTTCTGAAGTTTTAAATAAATCCAATAATAATATCAAAAATAGCAGGCATATTGAAATTGAAGTCAAAAATACAGGCGTTGGTATTATTCCTGAAGAATTACCATATATCTTTGACAAATTTTATCAGGCTAAATCATCCGGAATAAAGAAAAAATCAGGTACCGGAATAGGATTAACATTAACTAAAGCATTAATTGAAATGCACCATGGCCAAATCCGTGCCGAAAGTAATCCGGGCAAAGAAACCCGTTTTACATTCATATTTCCTATCGAATCCTTTGTATACAGTGAAAATGAAATTGAATTAAAACCAAAAGAAATTTTAAAAAACAAAACTAAAATTGAAATTGATAAAGATGAAACGGTTAAGGCAGATCAAAAAGAACTGGCGGAGACCAATACAATGAAAGAGCAGCCAGAAATTCTTATTGCCGAAGACAATGATGAGCTTAGGATTTTTATAGCAAAAGAACTTGCAAAAAAATATAAAGTAATACAAGCCGAAGATGGCAAAAAAGGCATTGAGCTTGCACGAACCGAGGTTCCAGATTTAATTGTAAGTGATATATTAATGCCCGAATGTAATGGTATTGAATTATGTAAGACAATTAAAACCGACATCAGGACTTGTCATATACCCGTTGTTTTACTTACTGCTAAATCTGCTATAAATGAGCAGATTGAGGGAATTGAAACCGGTGCAGACGCATACATTACCAAACCTTTTAACATTCAGTTCCTCTTTGCCCAGATTAACCAGCTTATTCAAACACGTAAAAAACTATATGCCCAATTTAGCCAGGATGTTTACATTATGCCAAATAAAATAACGGCGAATGAAATGGACCAGGAATTTATTCAAAAAGCTATTGATTATATTACATTAAATATTACCAATAACAATTTAAATGTTGAAGAATTGGCAATTGCATTGAATATGAGCCATAGTAATGTATACAGAAAAATAAAAGCCCTGACGGGTAAAACAATTATCGAATTTATCAGGATTATCAGGCTTAAACAAGCTATTAAACTCATGGAATCAAAAAAATATACACTTGCAGAAATAGCCTATCAAACTGGCTTTACCTCTCCTGCTTATTTTACAAAAAGCTTTAAAGACCAGTATGGAAAACCTCCTTCTGAATATTTAACTTAATTAGTACGTTTTTAATTTTAACCCGGATTATTGGCTTCGCAAAGATAAAGTTTTATAAACTAATCGTTATATTTATGAATAATAATACATAAAGTTAAAAACTTGCTGGAGTTTTTTTATATACTGAAAGAACGCTAAAATTTTAATAGCTTTTGACTATTTTATTATAGTGTTTAAAATAATAGAAATATAATTTAGGTGCCAATATTTTTAGGCATTATAAAATAATGCTTATTAAGAGTTAAAGTTTATATAACCTAACAGG
>JAFGQQ010000441.1 GCA_016935595.1 Bacteroidales bacterium | reverse complement strand
TTTTTAGGCGAGATTTTAATCAATTTATCAAGGTCTTCAATTGCACCTTGATAATCTTTTGTATATAATTTCATACTGCTTCTAACATTTAATGCAAACTCTTCATCATCGGATATATTATTGAAAAAAACATCAATAATCATGTTTTTCGATTTAAAACTTCCCATTTGTGCAGCTTTAAAAAGATCTTTATGTCCATCAAAGTATTCTTCAGAACAGAGTTTTGATAATCCACGAAAATAATAATAATCGGCATTATCCTCGTCGAATTTAATTGCCATATTAAAATCTTCTACAGCATTTTTATACTCTTTTAATTTATCATAAAGTACACCCCGTTTAACATAATATTCTGGATTATACGGTTCCAGGTCAATAGCACTTCCATAATCATCAATTGCATCATGTATTTCATCAATTTTTTCCCAGGTTATTGCTCTATTGATATAATATGCCGGGTCCTGGTTATTTATTTTAATTGCCTGTGTAAAATCGCTTATTGCTTCTTCATATTCTTTTAATTCCATTCTAACAATACCCCTGTTATTGTATGCAGCAGCATAATTTGGTTCAATTTGAATGGCTTTATTTAAATTTTCAATAGCTTCGGTATAATTTCCTTCTTTGGCAAATTTTGTTCCTTTTTCTTTGTATTGTGTAGCAATTTGACCCTGTGGAAAGGAATTAAATATTATGTTTACTATTAAGAGGATTAAAATTATTGTTTTCATAGTTTGATTTTTTTAATAAAAGTAATAGAAAAAAACGTGTAATAAAAATGTAGTTATTGGCTTAAAATGCATTATAATTTATTAAATCATGAAATAATTATTGTTAATATTTAAACCTTATTTTGTTTTTTGTATTTTTATAATATAATATCTTATTCACTAACTTTTATATCTCTTATTTTAATAATTATTAATTTATGAAAGTTATGAAAAAATCAATATTCATTATATTTCTCATTTATATTTCGATAAATGCATTAACCCAGCAGTATAATTTCAGAAATTATTCCATCGATAAAGGTCTGGTAAACTCCACTGTATTTTCAATTATGCAAGATTCAAGAGGGTATATATGGTTAGGTACAGACGGGGGAGGTGTATGCAGATTTGACGGTATTAATTTTGTTACATTTAATACTAAGAATGGCCTTGTTGATAATATAGTCAGGAGTCTTTTAGAAGACCATGAGGGTAATATTTGGATTGGTACTCACAAAGGAATAAGTTTTTACGATGGTATTAATTTCATGAATATTGACGAATCAAAAGGCTTGCCAATCGCACCAATTTTTGATTTATATGAAGACTCACAAAATAATATTTGGGCTGGTTCTTTAGGGGAGGGACTTCATATGATCAAATTAGTTAGTAAAGATTCTGTTTACATTAAGACAATAAGTAAAAGAAAAGAAGGAATATCAGCTAATTATATATTCGATATTTATGAGGGGGAAGATAAAGAACTTTGGCTGGCTTTATTTGGAGGTATTAATATAATCACATTGACAGGTGATAGCGTTACTGGTCTGACTAAATTAGATGCTGATTATGGAGAAATACCAAGTAATTACCTCCTTTCAATTGAAAAAGATTCAAATGGCGACTTATGGTTTGGAACGAGGGATATAGGAGTTTTTAAATTAATTATGCATGGAAAGGGGAAAGGTGAAATAATTGAATATTCACCTCAGAATGGATTTGCTGACTATACAGTTTGGGATATTTTGCATGATAGCCATGGGAACTTATGGTTTGCCACTGAAAGAGCAGGATTAATTAAGCATAATATGCAAGGATTTAAAGATTATTCTGAGAAAAACGGATTTGCGGGAAACCAGGTTATGTGTTTATTAGAGGACGATGAAGGTTCTATATGGGCAGGAACTTTTCAAGCAGGAATAAGTCAATTTTTAGGGGAAGATTTTATTCATATTACTGAAGAAGACGATTTAACCAATAAAAAGATTTTCGACATTGAGCAAGATAAATATGGAAATTACTGGTTGGCTTCAGAGGGTGATGGTTTAATAAAACTTACTATTATAAATAATGTACCAAAATATGCTTATTATAAAATTGAAGATGGATTAGTTAGTAATTTTACAAGTTCATTATCTATTGCACCCAATGGAGATATTTGGATAGGAACCCAAGACGGCATTAGCAGATTTAACGGGAAAAAATTCAAAAATTACACAAAAGATTTTCATGATATTTTTAAAAATAATGTTCTTTCGATTTTTGTTGATTCAGAAGGATATATCTGGTGTGGTACACGAGTTGGGCTGGCCCTATTATCAAAAGACGAACAGATAAGTATTCATAAAGAAAAGGAAGAAGGGTATGAACTGTTTAATCAAATACAAACCATTATTGAAGATGATTTTAAAAATATTTGGTTTGGAACTCCAGGGGGATTATTGAAAAATGACGGAACAAACTTAGTCTATTATGATGAAATGGAAGGCTTACACCATAAATATATTCATTCGTTAACTGATGATAAATATGGAAATATCTGGATTGGTACTTTTGGGGGAGGTTTATATAAACTGGATGTTCATACTGATGATAGCCTGCCATTTAGACAAATGGCCGATGACCAGCTTATCAGTTCAAATAATATTTATTCATTGGTTTTTCTTAATGATAGTAATTTAATTATTGGAACTGATAAAGGTTTTGACAGGATTGAATTAGACAGTTTGCAGATAATTATAAAAGTTAATCATTACGATAAAACTAATGGATTTATAGGTGTTGAAAACAATCTAAATTCAATTTACAAAGACAATTTTAATAATATCTGGTTTGGAACGGTTAAAGGTTTAACTGTATATAATCCATTTGAAGAAAAGGAATATTTTCCGCCTCCAAAAGTTCATATTACAGATATCGACTTATTTTATAAGGGTGTTGACTGGATTGAAAAAACCGGAAGTATTGCAGCCTGGTTTAATATTCCCGGTGAGTTATTTTTAAAATATAAAGAAAATCACCTAACCTTTAAATATACTGGTATTTATTTGAATAATCCCGAAAAAGTAACTTATAAATATATTTTAGAAGGATTGGAAACTGACTGGTCACCTGTTAGGAAAGATAACAAAGTCACTTATCCGGGTTTGCCTCATGGAGAGTATACATTTAAAGTAATGGCATATAACGATAAAGGAGAACCATGCAAAGAACCTGCTGCATTTGATTTTACTATTCATCCACCTTTTTGGAAAACAACCTGGTTTATCAT
>JAFGQQ010000440.1 GCA_016935595.1 Bacteroidales bacterium | reverse complement strand
TTAAAAAAAGTGCTGACAGGAATAAAATAAACTGCTGCTAATATCGTGTATAAAACATTTGGGTTTAATTGGTTAATTCAAGAATTATGCCCCATATCGGCGTTTGTATCGATGTATAGTAACGAGGCCCGCAATCCCCAAAATTTCATACCCGCGGCTTTTAGTGGGCAATAATACTAACAAAACTATGCAACATTGGAAACAGATAATAAATCTTTGAAAAAAAATCATTAAAGGGAGTGAATAAAAATTATTTTTTTTTATTTTATAGAACAAATGATTAAAATTAAAGACTCAAATGTATGACAATAAGAAATAAATTAAAAAAAGACTTAGGATTGTTCGATGTTTTTGCCATTAGTACTGGAGCAATGTTCAGTTCAGGGTTCTTTTTATTACCGGGTATTGCCTCTCACTATACTGGACCTTCAGTGTTTTTGGCGTATTTACTTGCCGGTATATTAATATTGCCAGCCATGTTCAGTATAGCCGAAATATCAACAGCTTTACCCCGGTCAGGAGGTGCCTATTTTTTTCTGGACAGAAGTTTAGGCCCAATAATGGGTACAATCGGAGGTTTAGGTACTTATTTTGCTTTAATGTTAAAAACAGCTTTTGCAATCATCGGAATTGGTGCTTATGCTACCATTTTCTGGGAAGTTCCAACAAAAATAGTTGCCATCGTTGCAACTCTTTTTTTTATGCTTTTAAACCTGATAGGGGCAAAAAAAACGTCTGCCTTCCAAAAAGTATTTGTAATATTCCTTTTGGTTATTTTAATTGCTTTTATTGCTGACGGACTTTTTTCCATATTCACAATAGAATCCATAAAGAAACAGTCGATAGGTTCTCAGTTTACCCCATTCTTTTCAAATGGGATTGGAGGTTTGTTTACAACAGTTGGTTTTGTTTTTGTTTCTTATCTGGGATTAACCCAGATTACAAGTGTGGCAGAAGAGATTAAAAAACCTGAAAGAAATATTCCCTTGGGTATGATACTATCTTTGATTGTTACAGGCTTGATTTATGGCTTGGGTGTTTTTATTATGGTTGCTATTATTGAACCAACATCATTTGCAAAAGAAATGGCTCCGGCAGCTACTACTGCGAAACAAATTTTTAAATGGTTGCCCGTCAACGCCGGAGTGATTTTAATGTCAATAGCAGCTCTTGCAGCATTTGCTTCTACTGGTAATGCCGGCCTTTTATCAGCTTCACGATATCCCTTTGCAATGGGTCGGGATAAATTGTTGCCAGGTGTTTTATCCAAAATTGGAGGGAAAGGTACCCCGATAATAGCCATAATACTTACCACAGCATTAATTATTCTATTTATTTTGGTATTATCAGAAGAAGGAATTGTTAAACTGGCCAGTACCTTTCAATTACTTATTTTTATATTCATCAATTTTTCTGTTATTGTTTTCAGAAATAGTAAAATTGAATCATACGACCCAGGATATTTATCTCCTCTTTATCCATTTATGCAAATTACAGGAATTATTATTTCATTTATATTGATTATTTATTTAGGATGGATGCCGATTCTTTTTACCACAGGTATAGTTGTTATGGGTCTCCTTTGGTATCATTTTCACTCTCGTGGAAAAGTAAAGCGAGAAGGAGCAATTTTTCATTGGTTTGCAATATTGGGTAAACATCAATACGATGAGTTGGAAAATGAATTAATGATAATATTAAAAGAAAAAGGCCTTCGGGAAGGCGACCCTTTTGATGAAACAGTAATTAAATCGAAAATAAAAATATTAAAAGATCCTTCAGCTTTTGAAGAAATATTAAATAGGGTTTTCGATAATTTTTGCACTAAATTAGATATTTGCAAAGAAGAAATTACCAATATGTTTATCCATTCATTGCCTGATGAATCCATGATTACATTACCTGGTGTTTTAGTTTTTCATGCTAAATTCAAGAATGTTTTACACCCTTCTTTGCAAATAGTTGTTTCTAAAACAGCTATTGATGTTAAACAGCCATTTAAAGGTAAAGAATTAAAAACACCAATACATATCTGTGTATTTTTAATTAATTCTGAAGAAAATCCGAAACAACAGTTGCGCATGTTATCCAGACTTCTTGATATTTTCGAAAGAGATAATATTGTTAAAGCCCTGCTACATATGGATAGTCATAGAGAAATAAAGGAATATATGTTGCAAAACGAACGATTTGTGAGTATAAAATTATTAAATGGGACACCACAAGAAAAAATGGTTGGCCATCAATTAAAAGATATTCAGCTCCCAAAAGATGTTTTGGTTGCCCTGGTCGAAAGAAATAATAAAACATTTACACCAAATGGTTCTACAACTTTAATGTTTGATGATGTCCTGACCATACTTGGTGAGGCTAAATCTATTTCAAAATTATACAGAGAGTATATGAGTTATGAAATTGAAAAATTAGATACTTAGACATAAAAAAGTCTGTTAGGGGCAAGTGTGCACCCTGTATGAAACTAAATCAGTAGTTGGAGATTCAGAACTATAAATAAGATGGAAGGAGGCCTTCCTCTGGCAATATTCAGGCAAGCCAACAAAC
>JAFGQQ010000439.1 GCA_016935595.1 Bacteroidales bacterium | reverse complement strand
CTGTGCTGAAATAATATTTCCATTCTCATCTACCGTTTGGCGAATGTTACCTAAGACCTGTCCTGAGCTTGTCGAAGGATGATCCTTAACATAATAATACCTCTTGCAATCAATTATTTCAAAAAATATATCAAAACAGCATTATTAATTTGAATAATATTTTATTAAATCATTTCTGATTATCAAAAACTAGTTTTTCTTGTATGTTATAACCTTCTTTTAATAACTTTAAGGAATCTCTATCAATTATTTGATACAACCTTCCATATGGCTCAAAAGTTTTTTCAAGCGCTTCATTTATTTCGATATATCTTTTATTTAAACCTTTATACAAATATTTTTCTTTAATAAAATCAAAATTACAACTTGGCTTCAAAGAATAAAAAACAAGCATCCGATTATTAACAATAAAATATCCAATCATCCTTTGAGCCACATAGCAATCTGCAGTGCTAATTATAAAATAACAATTTTCTTTATAATTATTTATACCTAAACTAAATATATTTTTTTTTGAAATATATTGATTCGATGCTGTTATGGAATCACAATGATAAATAAAATCCAATATATTATTTAGAATTATTTTATTTATCGAATAATAACTAATCATATTATGAAAATAATTATTTATTTCTTGCTGAAATATTGTTGCATTTTTTTTGTTATTATTACATTTAACATTAAGTAAAATTAAAATAACAATGATTAAGTACTTTTTCATATGTCATCTCCCTATGTTTCGGTAAATGTCGGTTGAATTTTGAACAGGTTTAACATTAAAACTTGGATTTGTTTTATTGTATTGGAAAGTATTGCTGTTCGTTACATCATAAACATAATGAGGTGCATCATTTTTGATCCGGTCCATATCACCTATCTGATTACTTTCGGGACCTCCAGAAGCATAATGACTTTCTGATCCTTTGTGTGAATGCATTTTAAATGTATTGTTTATTTGCGAGTAAAAAAGTTTACCTAATGCAGTAGCTGGATATGCTCCTTCCGGGTCATGATTGGTACCAATAACATATTTTTCTTTTCCAGTAATATTGAAACCACTTATTGTCCATTCAGCATTAGAATTATCAGCCGCCCATTTAAATACTTTGAATGCATCTTCTTTGTTACCTGTTTCTGCATATCTCCCCTCGAATAATACCACATTACCATCTTTCTTTTGAGTAATCTCACTTAAATTATGTAGTAATTTATCATCATCAATTATTATAAAATTTTTATTGTCACCTTTTTTATATAAAACATCAGGACCGGGTAAATCGCATTTTTTCGTAATATGACCATCATTATCCATCTCATAAATATCTTCTGCTGACATACCTTTGGGATCAACTAATCTAAGTGGATTCATCATTACATAATTATACCCACTCCACCCGGGATACTTATCCGCTAACGGATCAACCGCCAACCACCTCCCTATCCCCGCATCATAATACCTCGCTCCAAAATAATCAAGGTTCGTTTCTTTGTCCCTTTCTTTTTCTGTAAACTTGTATTTATCATTTGCATCTGCGTTGTTGTAACTTCTAATAATCTCTCCATACGGTGAATAATCCTGTGCTGAAATAATATTTCCATTCTCATCTACCGTTTGGCGAATGTTACCTAAATGATCCTTGACATAGTAATATCTTTTGCAATCAATTATTTCAATTGTAAATGTGTAATATGAACCCCATTGGTTGTCATTGTCGTAACTGTCTGAACCGGTAAAGGTAATTACCTGATTTACTATTCCATTACCCAGATTGATATTTTTAGAATAAATTATTTAATTCATATTCCATTCACTTTTATTTAATTGTGGAAAATGAGGGATAGTACAATCGGGCATCTCTTCAGTAAGTTTATCAATTTCATATTTATGTAGATTATGATGTCCGATATAAAATAATTTTAATTTTTTCATCCCAGTGATACAACCTGGTACTTCTGAAATTAAATTTAATAGTATGTGAAAATATTCAAGTTTTTTTAATTTACATATTACACAACTAATTTTTGTAATTTTATTTGAAGCAACACTTAAATAATTTAAATTTTTTAATTTACTAATATTATTTGGTAGTTCAGTTAAATCACAATAATCCATTCTTAGACCAATTAATGAATCTATTCCTGCTAAAGTATCAATTATATTTTCAAATATCAATAATTTATTACCAGATAAATTTATTTCTTTTAATAATTTGCAATTATTAATCTCTCCTGGTAATTCTTCAATTAAATTATGTTGTAAACTCAACTTCTCAATTGAAGATAATATTCCTATTGCTTTAGGAATTTCTTTGATATTATTTCCATCCAAATAAAGATTTTTAATATATTTAAAATTATTACTAATGTTTTCAAAAGTTTTTGTCAAATTTAAATTACAACTAGATGAAATTCTTAATTCTTTAATATCTTTGAATTTGTAAACAGCTTCGGGCAATTCCTCTAAATCATAACCGGTAATTTCTAATAGATCAAATTTGTAATTTTGTTGAATAACAGAATCAATTCTTTCTATTTTATTATCTTTAATATAAAGAAAAAATATCATCTTTCGTCCTTCACTATTCATGTATCCGCTAATTTCAAAGCAATTGTTATTTTTATATCCGCAATTTTTTTTGTAATCATCAATCTGAGCCAGTATATTTGAAACTAAAAAAAATATAAGTATAGAAATTAATTTATTCATATTATCCTCGTTTATTTAACACTATTAAAAATTGCTGTTGGAACGGTTGCTAAAACACCATTACCATTATAAATATATACATTTTGATCCGTATATACATAATTATTCATTGGTAGATTACCATGTTGAAAACCATTAGCAATATCCCCAGGGTTTGTTGATGGTGGTTGATTCCAAGCATATGTACCTGTTGCAGAGTTAATTCTATTCGGATGTGCATGAAATGTTGCAAGTAATTGACTATTTAATCCAATATTACCAAATTTTGGGTCACTAGGATTAAGAGCTAAAGTTGCCTCGCTGGTTGTTAGGCCTGAAGTAACTCCTGAAGGTGTTCCTTCAATGACTTCTTCATTCCCATTCTTCCCACTATATACTGCCCCACAATATTCATCATCAGTCTTACCATCTAATGATTTTGAAGCTATCTTATACATATCTTGTCGACTTGCATGCTGGGGTATTAGGAGAGAATTTTGTTGTGCTGCTGAAGTATTCCCGCTCGTTAATGCATTTGCAACAGTTGTCTTGTTATTACTACTTACAATATAAGTTTTATTATCATTAATATTATCTGTTCCTATATAATTTCCCTGTTCATCATAATAATTACCATCTTCCATCCCATTTGGGTCGATTCTTGTTAAAGGATTTGCTTTTACATAGTTATAAGGCGTCCAGCTTGGAAATTTTTCTTTCAAAGGATCTACTGCTAACCACCTCCCTATACTCGCGTCATAATACCTCACTCCAAAATAGTCAAGGTTAGTTTCTTTGTCTCGCTCTTTTTCGGTGAATTTGTATTTGTCGTTTACATCGGCATTATTATAACTTCTCACTATCTCTCCATACGGTGAATAATCTTGTGCACTTATTATTACGCCATTCTCATCTATCGTTTGCCTAATATTTCCTAAATGGTCTTTAACGTAATAATACCTCTTGCAATCAATTATTTCTATTGTAAATGTGTAATATGAACCCCATTGGTTGTCGTTGTCGCAAAATCTAACTCGAATAAAAAAAGTATCAGCTGTTGTAAATACATAATTATACAAAATACTTGTGGTTGTGCCCATTGTCTGCCATATACTATTATCAACACTTACCGCCCATTCCCATTTGGGTGTGTAACCTCCATCCTGACTGTCGTTATCAATACTACCCGCACCGGTGAATACTATTGTTTTATTCACAATTTTTTCACCAGATGAATAACTGCCGTGACTTGTG
>JAFGQQ010000058.1 GCA_016935595.1 Bacteroidales bacterium | reverse complement strand
CATAATGTTTTTCCAGGTAAGGTCTTTGATATTTTTAACTCCAAACGGAAATTGCTCTGTGCTCTCTTCTTCTGCCGGAACTGCTGCATTTGGGTCAAGCATTAATTTAACTTCTTTGGTAATTGAAGGCATATTGGCAATTTCTCCTTTCGGACGAAGTTTTGAATAATACACGTTTGGGAATGAAAGGAAAACATGAAAATGTTTTGAATATGGAATATAATTCAAAAATGCCAGCACTCCAACAATATGAAACCACCAGCAAAATCGTTCGATAAAAATTAAAGCACTACTTGTAAGATTTATAAATAAAGGTTGTAGAATTGAACTGATCGGGAAACTCCCGACAGAAATATAATGAGCATCATGTCGGGTTTGTAATATTCCATCTGTTGCATTCATTATTAAAATTGCGCTCATTAAAAGTATTTCCGTAATAAGAATGATATTGGCATCGGTTCTTGGCCAGCTTGTCATTTCCCTGTTCCAAAAACGTTTTAATCTTACCACATTTCTCCGTAACAAAAAAATTATACATCCGAACATTACTGCAAAAGCAAAAAATTCGAATATTGAAACAAGAATATAATAGTAATTCCCAAAAAATGAGAAAAGTCGGTGTGTTCCAAATATACCGTCAATAAGTATCTCGATCATTTCAATATTAACGATGATAAAGCCTGCATAAACAAAAATGTGCATAATTCCTGATACAGGCCTGACAGTCATTTTCGATTGACCAATGGCTACTTTAAACATCAGCCACCATCTTTTTCTTTTATTATCGTTAATTTTAATATCTCTTCCCAGGTTTATATTCCGTGCTATTTTTTTTACGTTTTTATAAAAAAGGTAGATAGCTGCGATAAGTATTATTAAAAAAATTCCTTGCTTAATCATAACCATATTCTTTTCCCCAGTTTATTTTATAAAAATCATAGCTTTCTTGTGAACACCAATAATAGATGATTTATGATTTTATCTCTTTAACTGCATTAATTAAATCAGGTAATACTTTCAATGCGTCTCCAACAATACCGTAGTCGGCTGCTTCAAAAATCGGGGCGTCTTTATCGGTATTGATGGCAACAATATATTTTGATGCGCTAACTCCTGCCAGGTGTTGTATGGCTCCTGAAATACCGGCAGCAATATAAAGATTCGGAGCAATAATTTTACCTGTTTGTCCGGTATGTTCGTGATGAGGTCTCCATCCTTCATCCGAAACTGGTCTTGAACAGGCAGTTGCAGCTCCCAGTAATTGGGCAAGTTCTTCAATCGGTTTCCAATTATCAGGCGATTTCATCCCCCTTCCGCCACTTACTACAATTTCAGCATCAGTTAAAATTATTTGTCCAGTTATTTTTTGAACATCTTTAACCTGTGTTTTAATCTGAGAACTGTCTAATTCCGGTGTAAAATTCTCAATCGTTGCTTTATTTTCCGTTTCTATTAACTCAAATGAATTTTGAGCAAGAGTTAAAACCTTGATATCGGATTTTATAAAAACATTCGCAAAAGATTTGCCGGAAAATGCCTTTTTACTAATTATAAAAGGATTAATATTTTGAGGAAGTTTAGTAACTCCTGATCCTATTCCAGCTTCAAGTCTAACTGAAAGCCTTGGTGCAATTGCTTTTCCTGTATTATTATTTGCAAATACAATTACTTTTGATCCTTCTTTTTTTACAATTTGTTCTAATACTTCAGTATAGGCTTGATTATCGAGGTTTTTTAATTCCTCTTTATTAACATTTATTATTTTATCAGAACCATAATTCCCTAATTTCTTTAATTCGTCATTACTTACATTGCCAATTGAAACTGCAATTGCAGAACAATTTAAAATTTCCGCAACTTTTTTCCCATAAGAGACTAATTCAAAGGACAGCTTTTTAAACTTACCATCCCAATTTTCTGTAAATATTAAAACTGACATTTTTTTTATTTTTAGTATTTATACTAATTTGAATGTTTTTTAATTTAATGAAGTATAATTCTTTGGAATATTGGAATGTTGGAATAATGTATTAATGAGTCCAAAAATAAACCAATATTCCAATTTTCCATTATTCCAGTATTCCATTTTTTGATAAAATATCAATGTTAAATTTTTATAAATTTTAATTAATTAAACTATTTACTATCAAATAACCTTAGCTTCGTTTTGAAGTAAATTAACCAATTCTTTAACATTATCAGGTTCTATAAATTTACAAGTTGCTTTTGATTCAGGTAATACAAAGCTTTCAATTTCAGTTAATGGATCAATATTAATTGGTTCAATTACTTTAATCGGTTTGGTTCGTGCTGTCATAATACCTCTCATCGAGGCAATTCTTGGTTCGATTGCTATTCCTTTTTGAACAACAGCAACGAATGGCATTGGTAATGATACAACTTCTTTGCCACCATCTATTTCACGGTTTATAGAAATTGCATCACCTTCTATTTGTAATGATGAAACAGCAGATACAGAAGGATATCCTAAAAACTCCGAAAGCATCCCTCCTACTGTCGATCCATTGTAATCACTTGATTCAATACCACAAAGAATAATATCATAATTTTCATTTTTAATAGCCTCAGCCAATTGAGCTGCAACAAAATAAGCATCCAATGGTTCTGCATTAATCCTTATGGCATCGTCAGCGCCAATTGCCAATGCTTTTCTAATAGTCGGTTCTGAAGTTTGTAAACCAACATGAGCAACAGTTATTCCTGAAACTGAGTTATTAGCATCTTCTTTAAGTTCAAGTGCTCTTGTTAATGCCAATTCATCCCAGGGATTAATAATCCATTGAATACCTGTAATATCAAGTTTTTTATTGCCTTCCGAGAACTTGACTTTTGTTGTTGTATCGGGCACATTACTTATACAAACTAAAATCTTCATT
>JAFGQQ010000438.1 GCA_016935595.1 Bacteroidales bacterium | reverse complement strand
TTCTCAGCTTCGGAAATAATTATATTCGCCTTTTCTTTAGCTTTTTCAATTCCTTCGTCATAAATTTTTTTTGCCAGGTTATCAATTTTTGATGACATAATATTTGATTTTTATTTTTTGTGAGTTTTCTGTAATATAAAACTTAATTTTTATTTAATACCAATACAAGTTTTTTTGTTTTAAATGCAATGTGCATGAAGATATTATAAAAAAGTAATTTATATAAAATGTTAATTTGTAAATGATTTAGACAGATTAAATCAATATCATTATTATTTACATATTCGATTAGTTTTAAAATCTTAATGTTTTCTATATTCTCAATAGAATGCTTAATATCTTTTAATTCGGAGTTAATGGTTTCTTTATTTTTTGCCAATAAGATATCTTTTCCAACATGTATAATTATTATTTCCGAAAAATGCAATTTAGATAAATAAATTACGGGATTCAATTTTTCAACAATATTTGTTTTATTTAGGTTGGCAAGAATTAATATTTTATTTAATTCTTTATAATTATAATTTTCCGGAATAAGAATAATGGGTAAGTTGCATTTTTTTAAAATGACGGGAGCATTACTGTCTTTTATAATTCTCTCTAAACATTTTCTTTTTTTTATTCCAACAACAATAACATCAATTTTTTTTTTTAATATTTCAGCAATAATAATATTAATTAGCGATCCTTCATCGCTTATATGTTGAATATCCTGGCCTTTATAATATTGATGATTTGATAAGCGTTTTTTTTCTTCTTTTAAATTATTTAAAGAATCTTCTTTTAAAAACTGTACTATATTTATAAACAGGCTTTTCCCCATTTTGGGTTGTTCATAAGCATTTAATAAATGTATTGTTTGATTAGAATTGAATAATTGTAATACACATTCAGATGCTTTTTGCGATTCGGGTGAAAAATCTGTAGGAACTAGAATATTTTTCATTGCCTGTTCTGACTAGGATTTTTAATTACAATTTTAAATAGTTTGCAAATATAGAATATATTTATTTATTTCTAATATTTTTTAAAGCATAACAATTAAACTAGAACTTTAAAGCTTCCGCTCCGCTTACAATTTCTATTATCTCCCGTGTAATGGTTGCCTGCCTGGCTTTATTGTACTGCAGAGTCAGGTCCCTTATTAGATCTGTTGCATTATCAGTAGCTTTATGCATGGCAGTCATACGCGCACCTTGCTCCGAAGTACTTGAATCGAGAATGCATTTATAAAACTGAATTCTTAAAAATTTTGGTATCAGTTCTTCGTAGATATATTGTTTTGAGGGTTCGAATATATAATCAATATCCTCAATTCTATGCTCTTCGCCAGGTTCGTTATCACTTATAGGCAGGAATTGTTCAGTTGTAAGGATCTGAAAAGCAGCATTTTTAAACTGATTGTATACAAGTTCAATCATATCATAATCTTTATTAACAAACTTGTCCATAAATGATTTAGCAAGTGCTGTAACATTTTTAAAGTAAAGTTGGTTGAATATTTCAGTTTCCAAAAAATGAACTTCATATCCTTTAAATTTTAATAAATCTCGTCCTTTTTTGCCAATACAATATATTTCAACATTTCCTTTCTTGTATTGCTCATTATATTTTGTGTGCAGCAATTGAATTACTGTTTTAACAACATTTAAATTAAATCCTCCGCATAATCCCTTATTTGAAGTAAATGCAACAATTAAGATTTTATTTTCTTCTCTTTTTTGTGCGTAAGGATTTTCTTCAGTTACTTCAATTGAACGGCTTAAATCCGACAATATGTCTTGAAGCTTATTAGCATAAGGTCTGAGTTGGATTATGGCATCCTGGGCTTTACGTAGTCTGGCTGCTGCGACCATTTTCATGGCACTGGTAATTTGCCGGGTTGATTTTACTGATGCAATTCTATTACGTATATCTTTTAAATTAGGCATAATTACTCAATAATTTTCTTCGCAAAAGTTATTGTTTTGTAAATTTTAATGAAATATCGCTTGCAACCTGTTCTAATGTTTTTTCAATTTCGTCTGTTATAATACCTTCTTTTAAATTTTTTAATAAATCGCTATGTTTTAATTCCAGAAAATCAAGGAAATCAATTTCAAACTGTTTTATTTTATCGATCGGAATATTTTTTAATAATCCTCTTGTTCCGCAAAATATAATGGCAATTTGTTTTTCAACGGGCATTGGTTTGTATTGGACTTGTTTAAGAATTTCAACATTTTTAGCTCCTTTATTCAATATTGCAAGTGTGGCTGCATCGAGATCCGATCCGAATTTTGCAAATGCTTCTAATTCTCTATATTGAGCCTGATCGAGTTTTAAGGTGCCAGCAATTTTTTTCATTGATTTAAGTTGAGCAGCACCACCAACCCTCGAGACTGAAATACCAACATTGATTGCCGGCCGCACACCTGCATTAAACAGGTTTGACTCGAGAAATATTTGTCCGTCGGTAATTGATATTACATTAGTAGGTATATATGCAGAAACATCTCCTGCCTGGGTTTCAATAATGGGTAATGCGGTTAAAGATCCGCCTCCTTTTACCTTGCCTTTCAAGCAATCTGGCAAGTCGTTCATTTTAGCTGCAACTTCATCCGATTCGATTATTTTAGCAGCTCTTTCCAATAATCTGGAATGTAAATAAAAAATATCTCCCGGATAAGCTTCTCTCCCCGGCGGTCTCCTTAAAAGCAATGATACTTCACGGTAAGAGACAGCTTGTTTTGATAAATCATCGTAAATAATTAATGCTGCCCTGCCTGTATCTCTAAAATATTCACCAATGGCAGCTCCTGAAAATGGGGCATAGAATTGCAATGCAGCAGGATCGGAAGCAGTAGAAGCAACAATAACTGT
>JAFGQQ010000437.1 GCA_016935595.1 Bacteroidales bacterium | reverse complement strand
TGACAATTGAAAATAAAATATAAACAGATGAAATTTTTCAATATTATTACTGTAGTAGCAGTTATTCTTATTGTAATTATAGGAACTGAATATTATTCTTTAAAAGGATTATATCATGTTATAAAAGATATCCCAATTAAAAATTATGTGAGATATATTTATTGGTCAGTTATACCTTTGTTATTTATTGCTGCTATTTTAAATTATTTATTTAATTCTTATGAGGCCAATTTAAAATTTTTTTATATTAATTTTCTAATAGCCAGTTTTTTCCTATTAATATTTTTTCCAAAATTTATTTTAGCTTCTTTTTGTTTTATTGAAGATTTACTCAATTTTATTTTTCACTTATTAATTAATCTGATTAATAAATTTGATAAATTAAATTTTCAATATTCACGGTTTAATTTTTTATCTTATTTTGGATTTGTTTTAGCAATCATATCATTTATTACAATTATTTATGGCCATGTATTTGGCAGGTTTCATTATCAGGTAAATGAAGAAAGCATATATTTTAATGATTTACCAAAAGCTTTTAATTCTCTTAGAATTGTTCAGATTTCTGATTTACACATAGGTAATTATTTTAACAATGATCGGAAACTTGAAAAAGCTGTTAAAAAAATAAATGGTTTGAATCCCGATTTGATATTATTTACAGGCGATCTGGTGAATAATTTTGCTGATGAAGTTGAACCATTTATTGATATTTTAAAGGAATTGAAAGGAAAATATGGTAAATATTCAATACTTGGAAACCACGATTATGGTAAATATTTTCGCTGGAAAAGTGAGTCAGACCAAAAGAATAATTTGGAAAAGTTAAAAAAATATCATCAAAAAGCTGGTTTTATATTATTGTTGGATGAAAATGACAGCATAAATATCAATGATGAGAAAATAAGGATTATTGGAATGGAGAACTGGGGAAAACCACCATTTCCACAAAATGGCGATTTAAACAAAGCTGTTCAGGGAATTAATGATGAAGATTTTAAAATACTTCTTTCTCACGATCCAAGTCATTGGAATGAAGAGGTAGTAAATAAAACAAATATTAATTTAACACTGTCGGGACATACTCATGGCATGCAATTCGGTATATATACAAAAAAGTTTAAATGGAGTCCTGTAAAATGGATTTATCCGGAATGGGGAGGACTATATAAAAATAACGACCAATATTTGTATGTAAATGTAGGTTTAGGGAATATAGGGTACCTTGGTAGAATTGGTGTAAGACCGGAAATAACTTTAATTAACCTTTATAAAAGATAGCATTAGGAATAATGAAAATAAAGATATTTCTAATGTCTTAGTTCGTCGTCTTTTGCAATGATACAAATATTTTTTCTTGCAGCCATTAATATATACAAACCGAACCTCGATGCCATGTATTCGAATGTATGATGGTTAAAGAACGAAATATGTGTTTCATCCCGCCTGTACCACCAATCAAGAAATTTTTTATTATCGTTTGGATGAAACATGGTCATTATAGCAATAATTCCATTTTTATTTAAATGCTGGGTGAACATTTCCATGATAGCCATTGGATTGAATAAATGTTCGAAAACTTCGGTGCATGTAATTAAATCGTACTTTTTATTCTCATATACTTTTTCGGGAAAGAAAAAAGGGTCGTATATATCTGTTTCAATACCTTTTTTCTTTAGAATACTTGCTAAAACAGGTGTTGGACCACAACCGAAGTCAAGTGCCGATTTTATTTCATGATGATGCGATTCTATTCCTGTTTTTATAAAATCTTCGAACATTTCTGCATATCCACTATTTTCTTCGGCATTATCATGTAGTAAATATCTTTCTCGTTCTTCTTCAATTGAAGGTATTTTTGACGGATCGAGTGAAATAAATCCGCAACGGTGACAATGGTAATAGTTTTTATTAAATTTTTGATCCGAAATAATTTCAAGGTCAGTATTATCACATATTTTACATTTTCTTTCTTCTTCATAACCGATTGTTTCCTTAATATGCTTTATAAAATTATTTACATCTTCCTCGGTAGTATCGAAAGCGGTCATCCAGCGTACTATTGAATTTTCTTCATCCCAAACATAAAAGAAATATTTTTCCTGAAGTAGAGAGATATAATAAGGAGGTACTGAGGCAAATATTGCATTCGATTGTACTTTTTGTATAATTTTAACTTGTGGAATATTTTTAATTTCATCAGCCAGTAATTTTGCCATTTTGTTGGCATTCTCAGCATTTTTTTTCCATAAATTGTTTGTGAATAAAGCTTCAAATTGCACACTGATAAAACGCATTTTCGATGCCAGTTGCATGCTTTGTTTCCTGATATATTTAAATTGACCGGCTAATGTTTTATTAAAGAAAATGATGGCTTCACCAAGTAAAAGGCCGTTTTTGGTGCCTCCGAGTGAAAGAATATCTATACCAGCATCAACAGTCATTTCTTTTAATCCCACATCTAAATATACTGCTGCGTTATAAATCCTGGCACCGTCAACATGTAAATAAAGATTGTGCTGGTGAGCAAATTGTGCAATTTTTTTTATTTCCTCAATGGTATATACAGTTCCTAATTCGGTTGACTGGGTTATTGAAATAATTTTTGGTTGAATATGATGTTCAAAATCAATTCCTTTCATTCTTGATTTAATTAAATCAACTGTTAGTTTGCCATCTGCTGTACGAACAGGCAAAAGCATTCCGCCTATAAATTTTTCCGGGGCACCGCATTCATCATTAAACATATGCGATGTTTCGGAACAAATAATTCCATGGTATGAATTAATCAATCCTGAAATTCCAACAACGTTGGCAGCTGTTCCATTAAAAACAAAATAAACTTCAATATTTTCACCAAAAACTTTTTTAATTTTTTTAATTGCCGACTCAGTATAGGGATCGTCGCCATAAGCCACACAGTGTCCGGTATTTGCTTTTTCAATAGCTTTTAACACTTCCGGATGTATACCTGCATTATTGTCGCTTGCAAATCCTTTCATGTGTCGAAGATTATTTCTAAATATAATATAAAATTAACTATCGTAAACAAAAAATAAAATAAATAATAGTTTTATAAACCACGTAATATATTATTTAACTTAATTTTAACTGAACATTGAATAAATCAAAGTTTCAGAAGTCAGCAGCGAGCTTTATTTAGCTAAAGAATTTAATCTTTCAATAAACTCTATATTTTTTTCGAATAAATCTATTATAATTTTATTAAAATGCAATTTTATGGCTTTTTTATCATTTTTATTTTCAATGTGGTTTAATCTATAAATTAAATCATTTCGTAAATCAACAGCTTCCAGTATGATATCCATAACATTTTCGTAATTAACATCAGGTGAATAATCAATAAATGTATAACATTCATTTATAACCTGGTAGGTTAAATGATTTATATCTTTTTTTATGTCTCTCCGTTTTGCCATTTAAGTTTTCCTTGTTCAAACTAAATATAAGATA
>JAFGQQ010000436.1 GCA_016935595.1 Bacteroidales bacterium | reverse complement strand
ATTTTTTAAAATTAATAGTTGTCCATTTATATTGCTGCTTTTATTACAGAACCCAGGGTTAAAAAACTACCAGATATTTTTTCCAGATCTGCAATTTTTTATTTCGAATCATTTTGCCCAAGTATTTCTGAAGCAAGCAACTCAATTTCATGTGATTCAATTAGCTTTTTTGAAATTTTTCAGCTATATCTGATTTTATGGTGTTTCCAATAACATCAGTAAAATATTGTGCATGATCTAACATTTGCTGACATTTTCCATAAGGAACTTCTCCTTTTTTAAAAATATCAGCCGCTTCTTGAATTATATTTCCAATTCTTAAAAAGTAACAACCTGTTTCCATACAAGTTATCAGTTGTTTTCATTAATTAAAGCAATATCTTTTGGTTGGATTTAACGACAAGACAAAAAGGTTTCGTTGAGCTTTTTGAATTAACTTGTCTTTTGTAAAAAGCATAATTTATCCTAATAATCTTTTCAAATTTTCCCATGTCCAATCGTAAAGTATACCAGCATCTTGCACACTATAAGGATTAGTACCATGGGATTTTATTTGTACAATTGGTATTTTTTCTTCTCTGGCTATTTTTACCTCTTTTTTTACTCCACTAGCTCTATACGTATAAGATCCCGCTATCACTAAAACAATGTCAGATCGTTTAATTTTTTCTCTAGCCTTTTCTTTCCAATTCCTTTCAGATTCAGCTTCTTCTGAAGACCAATCATTAACTTCAAATGGTGAGTCATTTAATCTGGATTGATCTACTAATAAGTTCTTTTTATCAAGGTCATTGTCAGAATCAAAACTAACGAAAATTCTTTTTTTCATGGTTATATATTATGAAATTATGAACTTGCTATTTTATATCCTCCTAAAATAAGTTTACAGTATTTTATTAAGTTTTGCGAGCCAAGTTACAAAATTTTTTATAATATTTCAGGCTTATTCTCCTATCCTTATAAAAGTGTCAACATATTTCATGAAAAAACAATCATATTCAAGCTAGATAACATTCCTGTGCCCGCCTGCCGGTAAGGCAGGAAAGCATAAACCGACCAAAGGGAGCTCAGCGTAGTTAATCCATGTTATTATTTTTTTATGGATTCTGTGTCCCCGCCTGCCCCTGTTTTGACCAAAGCATGGCGGGCAGGAAGCACGGAATGTTTATTATATTTTAAATAATATTTGTGTCATTAGCAGCGGTCGTTTAAAATTAGCGCTAACGGTTCCGCCATAGCAATTGGTCGGGACTTTACCTCGATTGGATGTCAACAGCTAGTTTGTTTATATTATTTTGTTTACGTGTCATACAGATACTGCGCCCCGCCTTGTTTTTATGCCGTGTTGTGTGTATGTGCCTGCCTTAACTTTCTTTTTAATTTCTAATTTTCTTTTTGCTATAAACTCACTTAATTCTTTTTCTTGTTTTTCAGTCAGGGGTTTACTCTGTATAACAAAATCAACTCCTTCTGGCTCTTTAATAAATCCCATTGTATTAAGGTTTAAAATATTTGTCAATTAATCTCTTTGCAGCAATCGTATCAATGACCATTAATTGTCCACCAAAGTGATAAGCACCAAGTGTTTTTATATAATGGTTAATTAGTTTAGTTTTAGACTCAAATGAAACAAAACCTTCTCCTCCTCTCTGAAAAGAAACTTTACATGCATATGCTACTAAATTTCCTGGTATACCTTCGTATAATTTGCCTTTCCCTATATTAAATGGAGCACTCTCAAGTAAATACATATATACATGGTCTGGCTTAACTGTAAAACTAATTAATCCTTGAACAATATCAGGATTATCAATAATAGTAAGTTTATAAACCTCTCTATCAGGCTGATTAAATTCGTATTTCCAATTAAATGACCAACCTTTTGATTTTGTAATTTTCTTTAAATCTGTTTTAGTTAATAATGAAATTTCAGTCCGAAAGCTGTCTCCACTAATAGTATTAAGTATCGAATCTGTTAACTTATCAACCTTAAAATCAAGCTTATATATATTTGGTTTTGCCATATACAAATATACTAAAAACTAAGCATACTTCTTTCAAAAGTTCGTTTTCATAGGCAGGCATTACACACAACTTATTTATAGCAATGTATTTTACATAAGTAAAAGCTCATATATTAAGTTTCTTATCCTATATTCAGTTAAAAACAAATTCCAAATTTCATTCAAATCTTCTAAATTGAAACAAAACCTGACTTCAACATTAAAATGAATTTGTATATTTGGAAAAAGCTTTAATATAAGCATTAATATCTTACAAAATAACTATTATCTAATGGAAATTACCCGAACGTTTGATCTTCTTGAAAGATACAGGAAACATTTTAACAAACCTGATGCTTTGGTTTCAAAAAAAAATGGCATGTGGGTTGAGATAAGCTCACAGGAATATATTGAGACTTCCTATTATCTAAGTTATGGATTATTAGCAAAAGGATTTAAAAAAGGTGATAAAATTGCAAGTATTTCTGCAAATTGTCCGGAGTGGAATATTATAGATATGGGAATGGCAATGGCAGGAATTATACATGTTCCTTTATTTACAACATTAAACAGTAATGAATATAAATACATATTCGAACAAGCAGAGGTTAAACTGGTTTTTGTATCAGATCAATCTAATTATAATACTATATCTACTGCATGGAAACAAGTATTTAATAATGATCAGATTTACTCTTTCAACAATCTTGAAGGAGTTACATCGTGGCAGGAAATTATTGAACTCGGTAAAAAAAGTGCCGACAAATATAAAGAAGAGCTGGGATCTATTAAAAACAGTATTACAACAGATGATTTTGCTACTTTAATTTACACTTCCGGGACTATTGATAAATCAAAAGGCGTGATGTTATCCCACAAAAACTTAGTGCGAAATTTCTTAGCTGCTGCCGAGATTTTTCAACTCAAACCCGATGAAAAATATTTAAGTATACTACCCTTATGCCATGTTGGAGGGAGATTAGGAAATTATCAAACACAATATAGTGGCAGTAGTATTTATTATGCTGAAAATATGGGAACAATTGCTAAAAACATGAAAGAGATTCAACCCGTGGGTTTTGATGCTGTTCCCAGGATTCTTGAAAAAATATTTGATAATATTATTGCAAAAGGAAAAGAATTAACCGGAATAAAGAAAAAGATTTTCTTTTGGGCTGTTAATATTGGCTTAAAATACAGAATTTCAGGTTTTGGATTAGGATTTTATAAGGTAAAGTTAAAAATTGCCGATAAACTGATATTCAGTAAATGGCGTGAAGCAATTGGTGGAAAAGTAAGATTAGTTGGATGTGGAGGGGCAAGCCTTCAACCCCGGTTGGAAAGGATATTTTGGGCATGTGGAATTAAGGTTTTAAATATGTATGGACTAACAGAAACCTCTCCTATTATTACTATTAACAGGGCTAATAAACCAGATGTTATGCTGGGCAGCGTTGGAACTACAATTAACGGTGTTGAAGTAAAAATTGCTGATGACGGAGAAGTATTATGCAAGGGACATAATGTAATGCTGGGTTATTATAAAGATCCGGAATTAACTGCATCTGTTTTTGATAATGAAGGCTGGTTTCATACCGGTGATATTGGTCATCTTGAAAATGGAAAATTCCTTAAAGTTACCGATCGCAAAAAAGAAATTTTTAAGCTTTCGAATGGTAAATTTATTGCACCACAGGTTATCGAAAATAAATTAAAAGAATCTGTTTTTATAGATCAGGCCTTGGTAGTCGGTGAACATGAAAAATTTGCAAGCGCTCTTATCTCCCCTAATTTTACATATTTAAGTGAATGGTGTAAAAAGAATAATATCCAGGTAAATACAAACAATGAATTGATAAAGCTTCAGCCCATTCTTGATATCTTTAACAGGGAAGTAAAAAATTTAAATAAAGAATTAAACGGACCGGAGAAAATTCTACGATACAGGTTAGTTGCTGATGAATGGTCACCGGGTACTGGAGAATTATCACCTACCTTAAAACTTAAACGCAATATTATCGACAAAAAATACCGAAGCATTATCGAAAATATTTATATAAAACAAAAAGTTTAATTTGACTTATTCTTTGAACAACTATAATATGAAGGCATCGAAAGTAATTGACAAAATAGGGGAAAGAGAATTTACAAAAGTTGCAAAAATATTATATAAAGACGATCCGGTTTGGGTTTGCCCGCTTGATAAAGAAATTGATGCTATTTTTGATCCTAAGCAAAATGATTATTATAACCATGGAATAGCTGATAGATGGATTTTAAAGGATGAAAACGGAAAACTAACTGGCAGAATTGCGGCCTTTATTGATTATAAAACCGCCCATATTCACGATCAGCCCACTGGCGGGATAGGCTTCTTTGAATGTATCAATGATCAAAACGCAGCCAATCTTCTTTTCGATACAGCAAAAGAATGGCTGACAGCTCAAAAAATGGAAGCAATGGATGGGCCAATTAACTTTGGCGAAAGAGACAGTTATTGGGGACTCCTTGTTGATGGCTTTACGCATCCTTCTTATGAAATTGCTTACAATCCTGAATATTACCAACAATTGTTTGAAAGTTATGGTTTCAAAACCTACTTTAAACAAGAAGGATTTCATTTGGATGTAACAAAAAAAATGTCGGAGCGGTTTTTACGAATTGCCGAATGGGTGAAAAATAAACCGGGATATGAATTCAAGCATTTTACCTGGAAAGAAGCTGAAAAATTTACTAATGATTTTGCCGAAGTTTTTAATACAGCATGGGACTCTTTTTTAGAGAATTTTGAACCGTTAAAAGTTGAATATATAAGAAAGACACTTAAGAAAGCCAAAGCCATTATTGAGGAAGATTTTATCTGGTTTGCTTACAAAGATAAACGGCCAGTAGCCATTTATTTAATGTATCCTGATGTTAACCAGATATTGAAACATTTAAATGGTAAACTTCATATTTTTAATAAATTAAAATTCCTGTATTTAAAAAAGAAAAATACAATGACCCGGGCAAGGGGAGTTTTGATGGGAGTTATACCAGAGTTTCAAAATTTAGGGATTGAGTCGGCTTTTATAATGGAGGTGCAAAATGCAATTCGGAATAAACCTCACTACAAAGAGATTGAGTTTTCGTGGGTGGGAGATTTTAATCCGAAAATGAGGAAGATTTTTATTTCTGTTGGTAGTGTTCCGGTAAAACATTATATTACTTACAGGTATTTATTCGACAGAAACGCAGAATTTAAACGATACCCTATTCCTGATATTAAAAATGTAAAAAAGAATAAAAATTAAATCCATGAATTACGATGTTATAGTTATTGGAGGTGGTTTAGGTGGATTAATCGCCGGGGCAAAGCTGGCAAAAGCCGGTAAGAAGGTTTTATTGGTTGAACAGCATAATATCCCCGGAGGATGCGCCACAACTTTTAAACGTAAAGATTTTTGGTTTGAAGTGGGATTGCATGAAATGGACGGACTTCATCCAAGGGATATGAAAACTAAAATATTTCGTGATTTAGGAGTTTTTGATCATGTTGAATTCTTGAAAGTTCCTGAATTTTACAGGTTTATATATAGAAATATTGATATTGTTATTCCTCATGATCCCGAACAAGCAAAAGAAGTCTTGATAAAGAATTTTCCAGATGAAAAAAAGGGAATTGATGCTTACTTTCACCAGATATTAAATGCTAGAGAAATAATTAAAAATTCAGTAAGAGAAGAAGAAAATAATGTTGGGGATTTTCTTGATTCAATTATTAAGAGTGAAGATTTGAAATTAGCTTTACTTGGTAATTTAGGATATTTTCATGATGATCCATATACTTTATCATTAAGTTATTACTCGGTTGCACAGGGAAGCTACTATGCCGGTGGAGGAAATTTTATTAAAGGCGGTTCGCAAAAATTATCCCATTACTTAGCCGATTTTATTGTAAAAAATGGAGGAGAAGTTAAACTAAATCATTTAGTAAAAAGTATTCTGGTTGAAGATGACAAAGCCATTGGAATTACATATCAAAAGAAATACTCAGATGAAATAGAAAAAGCTTATAGTAATAATATTATTTCAAATGCCGCAATACCGAATGTAGTTAATAATATGTTACCTGAAAAACAAAAACAACTATTACTGGCAGATATTGAGAAAAGAAAAATTGGGGCATCATTGCTTACAATTTACTTCGGATTTAAAAAACCATTAAAAGAAATAGGAAATAAAAATTATTCGGTTTTTGTTTATGATGATTCCATAGAAAATATTGGCGATATCATTAAAAATAATCGGGGTGATTTTAAAAATCGCAATTTTACTTTTGTGGATTACAGTCAGGTTGATTCAGCTTTAATCCCGGAAGGTAAAGGTGTTGGGGCACTGTGTTGTATTGATTATATAAAAGACTGGGAAGGATTAACCAGGGAAGAATACAAAATTAAAAAAGATGAAGTTGCTCAAATTTTTATTGAAAAATTAGAAAAGATTATTACAGGGATCAAAGATGTAATTGTAATTTACGAAGTAGGTACTTCAAAAACAGTTGAACGATACACATTAAATCCACAGGGTGCTGTGTATGGTTTTGCTCAAACACCGGAAAGAGTTAAACTTGATGAAATAAAATCAATAGAAAATCTTTATTTTGCCTCAGCATGGACAAAAATTGGCGGCGGATTTTCAGGAGCTATTTTTAATGGATATTTGTGTGCATTAGAAATAATAAGAAAAAGTAAATGATTGCTTCAAACCTTCATTATTTTTTTATATTTAGCGGGTGTTTGGTTAGTAAATTTTTTAAATGCCCTGTTAAATGTGGTTATTGAGTTAAATCCACAGAGATTGCTTATGACATCAAATGTATAATTAGGCGATTTTTGATCAATTAGTTTACATGCTTCTTCGATTCGTAATTTATTTACATAGTCATTAAAATTCATTTTAAGAGATTCATTAATGGCTTTGGAAACATATGTTCTGTTACAATTAACCTGCTTGCATAAATCCCATATACGAATATCGCTTTTTAAATATGCTTTTTCTTTAATCATATATTTATTAATCATATTTAATACAACAGATGACTCTTTATTTGAATAATTGTGATAAATTTCCCTATCCATATTCTGAATAATTGGAATTACAGAAACTTGCTGCATGCCCATATATCCAATCACAAAATAAAAAATACTAAAAATGAGAAGGCTTATATTTAATAAAATTTCCTTTGTATTTAAAACATGGGTTGGAATAAAATTTACAACTATACTGTTAATAGACACCATAAAATAAATAAAGGTAAATACAAATAACCAATTTAGCTTTAAATCATTACTTGATGAAAACATATTATTAAAATCCTTGCGGTGATTTAATAATTGCCTGATAATAAATATAAAATAAACAAATACTTGACTAAGGTAAATGAATTTGGTTATATGGAAAAATATAAATAATACCCTTAGTTTTGGATTATCGTTAAAAATACCATTCATATAGTTTTTTAAATAATATATTTGTTCACTTGTATTTAAAGTGGAATAAATAATCACAGAGAGTACAAATACAATAATAGCGGGTATATAATGCCAAATTATATTTCTGATATGCATATTTTCTGATGTAAGTGAAAGGGTATAAGTATAAAAGAGCGGTTGCATAATCAATAAAAACGACATAAATACACCATCAAAATATCGGTATACATAAAAATTCCCGGTTTGATACACAGTAATGGTTGAGTGTAATATAGCCGAAACAATCATAAAACAACCTAAAATAAATTTAGGGTTTGGATACTTGAAATTTAATAACCACAATTGAATACCCTGGATTAAACAAATAAATATTGGACTTAATAATGCTATTTCCGATATGCTCATAATTAAAAAAATAGTACTAAATATATCCTTTTTTTACATTTTGAACAAAGAATTTACAATATGAACAATTGTATAATGCCTTTTTATATATGTTTGTTTTTTGATTGTTTTAAGACTTTTAATACTTAAAACGTTATATTTTATTTAAAATCATTATTACATAAATAATACTTATTAATATGAAAATAAAAGCAGAAATAATATTAATAACAGTATGTATATTTTTCCTCTTATATATTTCATGCGAAAAAGAAGATAATTCTTCGGTTTCATCAATAGAAGAGAATTGGGATGCTAAAGTTACGGCATCAGAAGTAACATCAATAATTTATCCGTTTATTTTATATAGCAGAACAAAAGATAAAATTTGGAATAATGAAATTAAAGAGGGTACGCGAGGTACCATAAAGATAAACGGAAGTTATGAGTATACAGAGTATTCATATACTTTTTCATATCCGGATTACTATTATGAGTTTAATAATGTAGTGATGACACTAAATAAATTATCTAAAAGCGATGATGATGATGCTTTGATTATTACCGGTTCGGCTAACATAAACGGATCAATACATGAAAAATCCGGTTCGGTTTCAAGTTCATATTCGGGAGGATGGGTATTAACCTGCAATTTATCTCTCGAAGGAGAATACAATGATGAAATTACCCTTACGTTAAATTTTTCCAAAGATTCAATGGTTAAAGATTACACCGGAACCCTAACTAATTCAAAAGGAACATCATTTACTTTAACTTCAAATTATTAAAAAATGCTTATATCAATAAACTCTCTTTAATAAAAAAATGCACATAAAATTTATTAATATTATATTATCAAATCATGAAAAAAATAATTTTCTTTTTTTTGTTTATAATCAGTATCTCTAATGTTAATAGTTCAAATTTTCAAATTAATAATAAAGTTATTAAAAATAATTATACATTTGATTTAATTAATGACTATAATAACTCTGATTTATTATACTTTAAAAATTATTCTTTAAATAATCAACTTAATTCAACTAGTTTATTAACCTCAGAGTCTTCTAAGAGTAGAATAAAATATGGTTATATTGCAGGCCCGGTAGTACTTGGATTAGCTATTGCAGCAGAAATTACGAAGCAAGAACAAATTCCAGCTATGCCTTTAGGAATATCTTCTGTAGTGATTTCAATGATTTCAGTTCCTATTATCTCAACTAATGCATTTTTTCTTAGTGATGAATGGAAAAGAGTAAAGACAGCTTCATGGGTTGCATATACCGGAGGCATGTTATGTTCAGGTCTATTAATTAGTATGGGAATTATGGAGATTACTCCCCCAACACCTGTTATTGCGGTAACTGGAGTGATGTTATCAACTAGTATTGTATTAATGACACATTGTACTAAACATTCCAATATTAGTTTATCAAACAAGCTGAATAAAAAGTCAAATTTAAATTTTGGATTAATTCCTTTGAAAGATGGTGGTATTTGTACATTTGCACTAAATTTTTAATAACGGT